>CAYUZM010001051.1:0-2586 GCA_964449665.1 uncultured Solibacteraceae bacterium | reverse complement strand
TACGTGGGCCGGACAGGCCTTCCCGGGCGGCAACATCACCGAAGGCACCGGCGTCACCATCGATTTCAATGACAACTACAAGGCCCTAAACTCGGAAACCCTCAACGGCTATAAGCTCCTGATCATCCTCCGCGACGGCATGATCTGGCCCGACGGCTACCCCGACGAAACCACCAACGCCGCCTGGGTCGCCACCGGCAAACCGCCGCTCGTCTTCGATCCCCCCACGCCCAAAACCGCCGCCAAACCCGCCATGTGGATGCAGCCCGACCAGGGCAAGGCCGTCCGCGCCTTCGTCGAAAAAGGAGGAAGCGCTCTCTTTCTCCATAACGTCACCCACGTCGGACTCACCGACCCCGACTTCCGCCACGTCCTCGGCGCCGCCTACGCCGGCCATCCCCCCATCCGCACCTTCAAGGTCAAAATCACCAACCCCAACCACCCCATCGCCAAAGGCGTCAAAGACTTCATCGTCACCGACGAACAGCACTACATGACCTACGACAAAGACCGCAAATTCATCTTTGCCGAAAGCGTCAACGAACAAGGCCTCGACTACAACAAACAAGGCGCCACCGCCCCCGCCGGCTGGGCATACGACTACGGCAAAGGCCGCATCGCCTACCTCTCCCCCGGCCACCTGCTCACCGTTCTCTGGAACCCCGAATACGTGAAGCTCCAGCAAAACGCCGTCCGCTGGCTCATGCGCAAAGAAAGCTAACGCAGCCCCATCTCCACCGTCCGCCCCGTCGCCAGAAACGTCAACCGCAACGCCCTCGGCTGCACCACGCTGCTCGGATAGAAAAGGATCTGCGACGTCGTCGACGCCCCCGCCGCAAGATCGCCCGACCACCCGCGGTCCGTCGCCTTGTCGATCAGGTCCGGATACGCCTTCGTCACGCTTCCATCCGCGCCAATCAACTCCGCCGTCCAGTACTGCCATCCCCACCGCACCGGCAGCAACATCCGGTTCGTCGCCGTCAGCGTCACCATGTGAAACGGCTTCGAAGGATCGCTCGCCGCCCCCGCAATCCGCGCCGGCCGCGACACTCCCCCCGGCGCAAGCTCCAGCCCATCGATCTCCACCGCCGTCCCCGCCCCCACCACCGCGCTCGGGTTCACGCCCACTCCGTCCGCCGCCGCAAAGATCCCTCGCAGCTTCCCCACCTGCGCCGTCAAATCGTACCAGGCCACAATCCGCGCCTGATCGGACGTCACCCCCAGCCGGAAGTCGCTGAAATCCGCCGGAACCCGCCACACCCCTACGAACTCGCCGGACTCGCCGCCCTTCAAATTATGATTCACGTGTTTCAATGTCGCGGGATCGAAGTGCGACACGAAGGAGAACTTGCCCGTGCCCGTGTAGCGCGCCGCGAGCCGCAGACCAATCACAGAGCTCGGGCCCAACGAGATCACCGATTTCTTCTCCGGATTGCGCAAACTCCCGCGCAGGATCAGCAGCTTCTCGTCCGCCCTCGCCACCACGTTCTCCACGCGAGTCGGAAATGTCAGCGACAACTCCGCCGACGCCAGCGTCAACTCGCGCAAATTGCCCTGCTCCAGCACCTCATTGGTGCCGATAACCTTGGCTATCGAACCCACCCGCGCCGGAACCCCCAACTGCGCATTCGGCTTGAACGGAGCCTGCGCAAACACCGCAATCGAAATCAAACTCGCAACCAACAGTCGCATATTTTCTAGCCGCAAAGCTTACCATGCGACGCGCACACCCCCAACGCCGGCACGCCCCCAACACCAACCACCTCAGCATCTGTGTGAATCTGTGTCCATCTGTGGAGGAAATGCCCCCCGCCCCAACCCCTGATACCATATCCCCTACTGGAGACCACCCGTGGACCCCGCGCGCTGGCTACGCCTACGCAAGCTCTTCGAACGCGCTCTCGAACTCCCCCCCGAGCGCCGCCACTCCTGGCTCGCCGAATCCTGCCCCGACGACCCCGAACTCCGCCGCCACGTCGAATCCCTACTCCACAGCCACGACCAAGCCCCCACCGCCGGCAACGCCGTCCAGGACCCCGACGCCGCCCACTCCCTCCTCTGGGAACCCACCCCCGGCGACCGCCTCGGACCCTACACCATCCAACGCTTCCTCGGCCGCGGCGGCATGGGCGCGGTCTTCCTCGCCGAACGTGACGACGAACAGTTCAAAAAAACCGTCGCCATCAAGATCGTCCGCGCCGCGCTTCTCCTCATGCCGGAGATGCTCGCCCGCTTCCGCTCCGAACGCCAGATCCTCGCCTCGCTCGATCACCCCAACATCGCCCGCCTCCTCGATGGCGGCGCCGCCCCCAACGGCTCGCCCTACGTCGTCATGGAATACGTGGACGGCTCCACCCTGGGCGACTACTGCGCCCACCACAACCTCTCCCTCGCTGATCGCCTCCACCTCTTCCGCAAAATCTGCTCCGCCGTCCATTACGCCCACCAGAACCTGATCGTTCACCGCGACATCAAACCCGACAACGTCATCGTCACCCGCGAAGGCGAACCCAAACTCCTCGACTTCGGCATCGCCAAACTCATCGATCCCACCGCCGCCCCCAACCAAACCCAAACCCGCAACCC
>CAYUZM010001050.1:0-2589 GCA_964449665.1 uncultured Solibacteraceae bacterium | reverse complement strand
GGGGCCCAGGCGAACCGGGCGCCGGCCTTCTGCCTGCCGGGAACTCGGGACTTGGTCCCGCAAGGATTGGTGTGGTCTCGCAGTCTCTTTTGCAGGGCCGCGAAACCCTGGCCTGCAGGGGGCTGACGGCGGCGCCCGGCTTCATCGATTTGCACGCCCATGGACAGGACACGGAGAATCAACTTCTGCAGTTGCAGGACGGCGTCACGACGGCACTGGAATTGGAGATCGGTGTGGGCGATATCAGCGCCTGGCACGCCGCACGCGAGGGACAGCGCTTCATTCACTCTGGGGTCACCATCGGCCATGCGCCTCTGCGTATGAAGGTGCTGCACGACGCGGGCGTACTATTGCCCACGGGCCCGGCGAAGGACGATGCTGCAACGGAAGAACAGATCACACAGCTGCGCGCTGGGATCGAACGCGGGCTGCTGCAAGGTGCGCTTGGACTGGGCTTTGGCATCCAGTACACGCCTGGCGCATCGCGATGGGAGATTCTGGAGACCTTTCGCGCGGGGGCGCGGTTCCATGCGCCGGCATTTATTCACACACGCACGATGGGGACGCCTGACGCTCCCAAACCCGACGCGCTTACGGGGCTGGAAGAGATCATCGCCGCCTCGGCGATTACGGGAATGCCGGTCCATATGGTGCACGTGACGTCGAGCGGACTCCGCCAGGCGCCGCGCCTCATTCAAACGATTATGGAGGCGCGTGCCCGTGGCATTGATATTTCCACGGAGTGCTATCCCTACGCGGCCGCCCAGACCGAGATCCAATCGGCGATTTTCGACGATGGCTGGCAAAAGGTGTTGGGCATTTCCTATCCGGAACTGCAGTGGGTAGCCACCGGCGAACGGCTAACCGCCGAGACGTTCGCCTCATACCGCCGCACCGGTGGAATGGTCATCATGCATATGATTCCGGAAGAGGTTGTCCGGTTCGCGGTTGGTCATCCCGACGTCATCATTGCGTCGGATGGTCTCATTCAGGACGGCAAGGGGCATCCGCGCGGGGTCGGTACGTTTTCGCGCACGCTCGGCTACTGGGTACGCCAGCAGAAGGCGCTTAGCCTAGAGTCGGCTATCCGCAAGATGACGCTTCTTCCTGCCCAGCGGCTGGAGAAGTATGTTCCTGCCGTGCGCAACAAGGGCCGCATTCGCGTGGGCGCCGATGCCGATATTACGGTGTTCGACGCCGCGCACATCATAGACCGTGCCACATTCCAGCAGCCCGCTCTGCCCAGCGGCGGCATCGCGCACGTCATCGTTGCCGGTACACCGGTTTTGCGCAACGCGGCTGTGCAGCACGGTGTCCATCCGGGGCAGGCAATTCGTGCGCCCGGACGGCAGTAGATCAGACAGGGTATTGCCCCGATTGACTCGCTGTGCGCCTGGCCCGTATCCTCTTGGGTAGGGCACAGGCCCTCACGAATTACCGTGCATTCGTACGCGCAGATTACCGGAATGTGTCGGGCAGCAGCGATTCGTCGCGCTGATGCCGTCCGTTCCGGCCCGCCGTAAAACTCGCCTTTCGGCGAAAAGTTCAAAGGCCCCGGACGGAATCCCAACCGTCCGGGGCCTTTTTCATTTTTCAAGGAGGCCCGATGGAACAGCCAGTCTATCCACTTCCCCAAGTGATCCGAGTGTCGCTCGAAGATAAACCCGGTGCGCTTATGCGCGTTACCGGCATCATGACCGCCAAGGGTATCAATATCGACTCGTTGTCACTGGCGCCCGACCCGGAACGCCCAGGCTTGGCGCGCATCACGCTCAGCGCGCGGGTCGAAGAGCGTTATCGAACGCGCATCCTAAAGGAGATGAACCGGCTCGTAAATGTTCTGCGTGCCGAGGAGGTGGCCTAAATGCTACTCACCCGCGCCGGATGAAGCCACAGCGTTCTTCTCCGGTTTGGAGATTTTCAATGGATCCGAGCCCACGGGAATAACGAAATCGGCAAATCCGGCCAGCATCTCTTCCCAACTCTGGTCTCCCCAGTAGACGTGTTTCGACGCGTCCGGGTTGTGCTTATTGTTGGGTGAATTGTCGTACCAGGCAGTCGCGGTGATTTGTGTGCCCTTGGGCAACAGCAGTGGCTTCTCGAGTTCATACGTGAGCTGCCAGTTGAAGTCGTAGCGCGGCACGCGCAACAATGTTTGCGTTTCGCCGGATGGATATTTTGCCACATACTCGAAAGCTTTGCCGCGAAGGTGCATATGCGGAAAGAGGGTTTGCAACATGACATCGTGATGGACAGTCACGCGGGCGTCCACGCGATGTTCCGGCGCTTGCGGCGGAATGTGGAGATTGGTATTGGCGATGAACGTGTTGATCACCCGCTCCTTCGGCGATTCCTTCGCGAACACAATGCCCACTCTGCTGCGATCCATGGCCTCTTTGCCGCTGGCCGTATAGTGCATCTGGAAGACAAGGTCGCTGCCCGCTTTAATGAGGCGCGCCTGACCAGGTCTGGTTTTATATGCCAGCCCACCTGGGACGTAAACGCTCACCATTTCGTCGCCGCCGCCCAAACGGAAGAACCCGCCCTCACCGTTGTCGGGCTTCCGGTCAGACTCTTTCACGTCGCTCT
>CAYUZM010001049.1:0-2589 GCA_964449665.1 uncultured Solibacteraceae bacterium | reverse complement strand
ATTTCCCCGCCCCGGAGCCAGGGCCGAACGAGGTTCTGATCCGGGTTCATGCTTGCGGCATATGCAGAACCGACTTGCACGTCGTGGAGGGCGAACTCGCTCCGCGAATCTCGCCGGTCATCCCAGGCCATCAAGTGGTCGGTGTGGTGGAGCGTTGCGGCAGTGAGGCTTCGCTGTACACACGGGGAGCGCGAGTGGGGGTCGCATGGCTTCATCACACGTGCGGTCAGTGCGAATTCTGCAACTCGGGACGCGAGAACCTGTGCGATCGTGCCGCATTTACGGGATACACCGTGCATGGCGGATTCGCCGAGTATGTAAAGGTTCCGGAGGCTTTTGCGTATCCGGTCCAGGATGGGCTTTCCGATCTCGATGCCGCGCCGCTGCTTTGCGCCGGTATCATCGGTTTCCGGTGCCTCCGGCTCTCCGGTGTCCGTTCGCCGGGGGCATTGGGATTATATGGTTTCGGCGCGGCGGCACACATCGCAATTCAGGTGGCGAAGCACTGGGGAATCGAGGTCTACGTCTGCACTCGTCATGAGCGGCACCAGCGGCTCGCGCGCGAGCTTGGGGCATCGTGGGCCGGCGACGCTTCAGCGAAGCCCCCCTCGCGCCTCGACGCCGCCATTCTCTTCGCTCCCGCGGGCGAACTGGTTCCGCCCGCGCTCGAAGCCCTCAAAAAGGGCGGGACTCTGATCCTGGGCGGCATCCATATGAGTCCGATACCCGCGTTGCCATACGATCTGCTCTACCATGAGCGCAGCATTCGTAGCGTTGCAAATAATACGCGGGAGGACGGCCGGGACTTCCTGAAACTGGCGGGTGAGATTCCGCTTCGGCCCCAGATCCAAGTTTTTGAGCTGGAGGACGCGAACAAGGCTCTCCTTGCGCTTAAGTCCGATGCGATTCGAGGCGCCGCGGTGCTGCGCATTTAGCGATCTCCAGGCCGCCGCCAAACGCGGAACGTGAATTGCACTCAAATGAGCATCATGGAACGCATATTCGAGGACCGCCGGGATGCCGGCCGGCAATTGGCCGTCTTGCTCGGCAAGTATCGGGACCGCGAGGACTGCATCGTGGTCGCTCTTCCGCGCGGGGGAGTCGTGGTCGGTTTCGAGATCGCGCAGGCTCTTCATCTGCCATTGGACGTTTGCGTGGTGCGCAAGCTGGGGGTTCCGTTCCAGCCGGAACTGGCGATGGGTGCGGTTGCGATGGGTGGCGTGAAGGTTCTGCAGCGGGACGTCATCGTGCACCTGGGCATCACGAACGAGGAAATCGAGAGAGAAGCCGCACTCGAGCTCGAAGAGTTGAAACGGCGTGAGCGGGCATATCGGGGCGACCGGCCCATGCCCACGCTGGCCGGTAAGACGGTATTGCTAGTCGACGACGGCATTGCCACGGGAGCAACGGCCGAAGCCGCGATGGAAGCTCTGCGCCGGCTGGGCGCAAGTAGAGTTGTGATCGCCGCGGGCGTGGCATCGCGGCAGGCGATCGAGCAGTTATCTCAACACGCCGACGAGGTTGTGCCCGTGCTGGCGCCGGGCGTACTCTACTCGATCGGCGAATGGTACGAGGACTTCGCCCAAACCTCGGACGAAGAGGTGATCAACCTTATTCGCCGCGCTCGCGAAGCCAGTCCGAAGCCCGCCGCGAGCATTCCGTAAGCGGAGGCGCCATATCGAGGCGAAGCCAGGGAGGGCGCGCCTCAGGTGGCGCCGGCTCCTCCCGCTGGCGAAGATAGGTCTGCCAGGTCGCGTCCGACAGTCCTTCCTTTCGCCGCGCCCGTTTCTCAATCCGCTTACGGGTTTCCCGCGGATCGAGCACACATTCGATCACGCGCAGGGGCGCGCCTGCCCGCGCGGCCATGTCAGCCGCCAGTACGCGAAAGCGTTCCTTCAGGAACGTGCCATCGAGCACAACCGAATGGC
The DNA here is from genome assembly GCA_964449665.1 of uncultured Solibacteraceae bacterium. Taxonomy (GTDB): domain Bacteria; phylum Acidobacteriota; class Terriglobia; order Bryobacterales; family Bryobacteraceae; genus JAFLBB01. The sequence goes on along the minus strand of CAYUZM010001049.1, from coordinate 661 downwards.
CGTCCGTCAGAAGCTTGCAGCCGTTGGCCACAAGGGCTTCGTAAGTTCGAATGGTCGATTCCCCGGTGTAGACGCCATGCCCGAATTCGGCAGGCGCCTTGAGGCGGCCGAACAGCTCCGCTCGTACGGCATCCGTCGAGAGCACTCGGAGACCAAGTTCGGCGGCGATCGCTCGCGCCAGCGCGGTCTTGCCCGTTCCGGAGCGGCCGCTCATCAAGATCACGGTTGGACGCGGGAGCGGCGAGGCATAGCGCCGGGCAAGATCGAAAAAGGCCGACGCTCTGGCTGCGGAACGATCGCGATCGACCTTTGTAATATCTGGTTGATCGAGCCGCAGGCTGAGCACTTTTCCGCGAACGTAGGCGCGGTAGCAGCGATAGAAGGGAAGCATCCGCCACAGTCCGTGGTCACCGGAACGATCCTGGTAACGCGCGACGGCGAAATATCCCAGATCGGGCCGGCCCAGGGCATCGAGGTCCATTGCCAGGAAGGCAATCTCACCAGCGACGTCGCCGCAGCGGAAGCGCTCGTTGAACTCGATGCAGTCGAGGAAGGCGATGCCGTCAACAATGCAGATACTTTCGCATCTTACATCTCCGTGCCCTTCGACGATGCGATTCTCCCGTACCCGGCACTCGAACGCTTCGCGGTCCGTCCGCAG
>CAYUZM010001048.1:0-2591 GCA_964449665.1 uncultured Solibacteraceae bacterium | reverse complement strand
CCGATTAGACGCGCGAGAAGACAAATAGTTCCGCTATATTAGGAGATAGTCAATAGGCGCAGTCAACACCAGTGATTGGCGCTTTGAATTGGTTTGCCTACGGTAGCCGAGTGCGAATAGTTGGCTGTGCGCAAGAGGGTAGTTGTGCCGACCGTTGTCTCCTATGCCCTGGTGTCATTGGGTACACGACAGGATGCTCGTGCAGTTCAACGAGAGCGTGGCGCAACGTCGGCCTTGACTTGATCTCAATGCGCTATTTGCACGAACTGCGAAGGTTTCGTAGCGCCTCAAGTGTCTGCCGGTGGGCCAGGCGTTCCGCCTCCAAGGCGGCCTTTAGCTCCGCTGCTGAGTTCGCCAGCATCACGAGTTCCTGTCCCCGAGATTCTTCCTGTTCGGTGGCAGTACCGTTGAGCAGTTTGGCATCGATGGCTTCGAGTTCTTCAAGTAGTGTACGCATGAGATTTCTCCAGTAATTTAGGGTGGCTTCCGAGGGAGCGTCGGCGCATGGCGTTTCCGTTGGCGCGCGGCTCACTCCGCTCGTGGCACATTTCCGGCGTCATGCTAGCGAGCGCGTCATAGAATCTTGGTTCGCGAGGAAGCGAGTAACGCGGGGAAGATTCGTCATTGACGCCAGCGAGCGTTTGACGCAATGTGCCGCCCGACGATGCGGATGGACCGCGTCAACGCTGAGGGCGGGCTCAGTGTGCTTTCCCAGATTTGAAACCCAATTGGAGAAATCGATCACTCAGTACGTCGCAAGAAACGAGGCAGCGTGGTCAGGGCATTCACGAGCATTCCGCTGGGCTAGCTCCCTGTACATGGATATGGATGTAACATGCTCTCTTTACCCTGAATGCATCACAGTATTTGCCAGCGGTGTCGTTGTGTGACATTCCTTACAGTGTGCTTGGGAGGAGACAATCGTGCGAATCGTTGGGGACAAGATTCGAATTTCGGCGAGTGATCTGGTCAACCACTTGGCCTGCACGCATCTGACGTCACTGGATGTTGAAGTTGTCCAAGGAAGTCGCGCCGAACCGGCGTGGATGGCTCCTGATGCGGTCGTTCTGCAGGAATTGGGCGCGGCCCATGAAGCAGCTTATCTTGAGCACTTAAAGGCGCGCGGGTGGGAGGTCCAGGACCTCGGTGAAATCCGCGATGAGCGAAGCGCGATTGAGGCGACGGTTGCTGCCCTCAAGAGTGGAGTGCAGGTTATCGCGCAAGGGGCACTTTCAGATGGCCAGTGGTTCGGGCGAGCCGATGTCATGGTTCGGGTGGAACAGCCAAGCGAATTAGGCGACTGGTCATATGAGGTTCATGATTGCAAGCTGACGCAGGAAACCAAGGGTGCAACGGTTCTACAGCTAGCTCTTTATTCGGATCTCCTGGGTCAGGTCCAAGGCGTCATTCCCGAAAAGATGGCTGTCATCATACCCGGCAACAATTTCGAGCCCGAATTTTATCGGGTATTGGACTACGCGGCGTACTATCGGTCGGTAAGGGACAGGCTGAGGGAAACCATTGAGCGCGAAACTCGTGCCACATATCCCGAACCCACTGCCCATTGCAGTATCTGCCGCTGGTGGACGGACTGCGATGGTACTCGGCGGGCCGATGACCACCTTTCGCTTGTGGCCGGTATCAACCGTTCACAGCGTAAGCAACTCACAATTTGGGAAACGCATACAGTTGGCAAATTGGCGGATATGCCGATCCCCTTACAGCAACGTCCAGAGTTCGGTTCAAAGGAGGGCTACGTCAAAGTCAGAGAGCAAGCTCGTGTCCAGGTCGCCGGACGGGAACAGGAGTGTCCAGTTCACGAACTGCTGGAACCGCTTGAGGGACTAGGCTTGAACCGCTTGCCGATTCCGAATCCAGGCGATGTCTTTTTCGATCTCGAAGGCGATCCATTCGTAGGAATCGGGGGGCGGGAGTACCTGTTCGGGATGTTGTTAGACGGCGAGAGCGGAGACCCTGACTACGTCCACCGTTGGGCATTCACTGCGGAGGAAGAAAAGGCAGCCTTCGAGTGGTTCGTAGATACCATCATGGCGCGATGGGAAGCGAACCCCGCCATGCATGTGTACCACTTTGGCGCATACGAGCCTGCCGCCGTGAAGCGCCTGATGGGTAGATATGCAACGCGAGAGGACGAGGTTGACCGGATGCTCCGGGCGGGTATCTTCATTGATCTTCATTCGGTGGTGAAGCAGTCAGTTCGCGCAAGCGTAGAGGAGTATTCGCTGAAAGCACTGGAGGCGTTTCATGCTTTCGCCAGGGCGACGCCACTCAATGAAGCGCGGTACGCGCTGCGAATCGTCGCCCATCACTTACAGCTTCAGCGAACGGAGGTCCCGAACCCGAACGCTGCGCAGGTGGTCATGGAATATAACCGTGAGGACTGCCTTTCGACGCGATCTTTACGCGACTGGCTCGAATCCGAGCGCGGGCGAAGCGAGGCTGAAGGGAAGACATTATCTCGACCCGCGTCGGCGACGGGCGAAGCGCCCCAGCAAATTGGTGAGAGACCGGAACGGGTCCCAAGGCTGTGGGAACAGCTAACGGAAGGTGTGCCTGTTGGCGCGGAAACA
>CAYUZM010001047.1:0-2592 GCA_964449665.1 uncultured Solibacteraceae bacterium | reverse complement strand
GGGCGCGGGGGGGGCCGGGGGGGGGGCGGGGGATTGAGGAGGGGTTTGCTGGGTGGCGGAGTTAGGGGGCGGGGTTGGCGGCGAAGGCGGCGCGGGGGTTGTCGATGAGGAGCGGTTTGATCCAAGCGGTATCGAGGCGCGGGACGAAGTCCGTATAGAGGTAGGTGTAGCCGTTGTACTGCCCGCCGTTGGGTTCGCCGACGCGGTACCAGCCAGAGTCTTGTGAGATGAGGGTGCGGTGGAGGAGATTGCGTGAGGCCATATGGCGGACGCAGTCTTCGTGCCAGGCTGCGGAGCTGGCGTTGATGCCGTCGAATTCGACCCAGGCTCCGGCACGAGCCATTTGTTCATGGATGGCCTGATCCTTTTCGTTCTGAGCGTGGACCCAGATGAGTTTCGCGAGGGGGACGCGGGCGGTGGTGAAGATTTCGGCTTCTTCGAGGGCGGCCTTGCCGTCACCGGTGTGTATGGCGACGGGGAGTCCGGTTTCGCGGGAGGTGAGGGCGGCGGCGAGGACAAGTTTGCGGTCGATTTCGTCGAGGGGGCCTTTGTTGACGCCGGACTTGATGAAGCGGGGGCGGAGGGAAGAACCTAAGGGGACGATTCCCCAGCGAACTTCATCGATCCAGCGGCGGGCAAGTTGCCAAGCAGTCTCTGCGTAGGCGAACCGAGGCACGAATTTGTGATTCGCGGCGCCATAGAGGCCGGTGTTGGTCCAGATGTCGACGCCGGTGGCATCGGCGAGTCGGCGCAGGAGGAGGGCGTCGCGGCCGATGTAGTTGGGCGTGCATTCGATGAGACGGGCGCAGCCGAGGGCCTTCACTTCCTCGATTTTGGATTTTGCGATCCGAAATACTTCTTCTGGAGGGTACCGGCCGGGGGCGATGCGGTCCGCGCCGATGAAGTCGACCATGACGTGCTCGTGGACGAGGGTGCTGCCGGGGATGGCGGCACCGGCCGGGAGCACGGGGAGCGCGGCGGTGGCGAGGAGCGCGCGGCGGGTGAGAGCGGCGCGGGCTGTGGGTGCCGCGCTCATTTGCCCACAATGGCGTCCCACTGTTTGCCTCCGGCTTCGACGAGGGATGGGACGTCGGATTCCAGGAGGAAGCCTTTGGCGGCGAGGTCGCGAGCGGCGGCTTCGTATTTCGAGATGTAGTCGGCGCGGCCTTGGTAGCGCTCTTCGATGGAGGGACGGGGGTCCTTGGTTTTTGCGCGTTCGGCCTTGGTTTTGGGCAGCAGGAAGGTGGAGCCGACCATGGAGTAGAGCTGATCGGGCGCGCCCTGGGCCGGTTTGCGGAGGTTCCAGCCGGTGAAGGTGGCCAGAGGCGCGACGAGCATGGGGGCGCGGATGCCGGCGATTTCGTTGCCGTCGGCGTCAACTTGCGGCAGGAGCGTGGGGAAGGCCGCGCCGACTTTAGGCGGGGCGGCGAGGAAGTCGCCTCGATAGGCTTCTTTGGGGTGTTGAGGCAAGCGGGTGCCGGGGATCTTGGGCCAGTTGAGGGCACGGACCGAGACGAGGGCATCTTTGGCGACCTGGGGAACCTGAGAGGCAGGCGGTTCGGCGCCATTAGTGACCCAGGCATTCATGCGGTCCAGGAGGCCGCGCATAATCCAGCGGTAGTCGTTGCCGTTGGAGATGTGGAGGCCCGCGCCTTGCGTGGGCGGGAAGGAGCCCGCTCCGTGCTGGGTTCCGGCGAGGAGATAGGCGCGGGAGTTGGGGCCGAGGCCGAGATCTTGTTTGCCGTCGAGCGATGTGTGGATGAGGCTGGCGACGCGTCCCCAATATTCGTAGCTGCCGTTGGTGTAGAAAATTTTGGGCGTGACCTTCGCGGCATCGGCTTTGGCGAGGAGGCCACCCGAGCCCATGTTATCGGGGGTGGAGGCGGGATCGTTTTGGGTAAGGTCGCTGAAGGGGAAGATGTCACTCGGGTAGAGGCAGTTCAGGTGGGGGTGGCCGTCGCGCGAAGGCTGGGCGAAGCGGAAGTTGAAGCTTCCCCGCCCCGCTCCGGCGACATGGGACCAGACGCCATCGAAGACCATTTTGCCGGATTCGTCGGCGTTGAAGCCGTCATATACGAAGGTGCGAAGGAAGCGCCCGCTTTGCGAAGTTCCGAAGCCGATGGCGCGTTTGAGGAAGCGGCGCTGGTCGCCGAGGACGTTGATGGAGGCGGCCGGTCCGCCGTATTTGAGGTAGGAGATGAAGTCGCGGATGGCGGTGGGGCCGAGGCCGACGACGACGGGATTTTTTGCGGTGTAGATGACCTCGTAGACTTTGCCGGGTTCGAGTCCGGCGGGGAGGTAGACGCGGGTGGAGTCGGGGACGGGTTTGCCTTTGTCGAGGCGGGCGAGCTGCCACTGGCCGCGGGGGATGGTGCGGCGCGTGGCGGTGCAGGTATCGCGGACGGTGAGTTGGGCGGACCCCTCCGTGCCCTCGACGACGGGATAGGCGATCATAGCGCGGTCGCCGAGGGAGAAGGACTTTTCGCCGGGTTCGTTGGCGATGTATTCGCTGCGGACGAGGCCGGTGATGGGCGCGCCATTATTGGTGGTGTTGTCCTGTGAGTTTTGTGCATCATAATAATTGGGTTCAGC
>CAYUZM010001046.1:0-2593 GCA_964449665.1 uncultured Solibacteraceae bacterium | reverse complement strand
AGCCCGTCGAGCAGGCCGGGGATGCCGTCGATCACCGTGATGGCTTCGGTGAGCCACGCGGCGATCTGCAAATCTTTGCTGTGCTTGGTGAGGGCCTCTTTGGAGAGTTTGACGACCTTGTCGTAGTCGGCCGTTTTGACCTCGCGCTTCCACACGCCCAGGTCGAGGTTCTCCTCTTTGCGCCGCGCTTCCTTAATCTCTTCGGTGAGCTTGTGGTAGCGCAGGTCGGCCCCGGCCGGATTGTCGCCGGCGATGGGCTTTAACAGGGCGTCGACATCGATCGACGGCATGGGCGGCTAGTTGGCCGCCGCGGACTGTCCGGTGGTCAGCGATCGGACTTCCAGCAGCGGCACCTCCTCTCCGTCGGCCAGCCAGAGCTTCTGCCCGTGGGGAATGACGTCGCCCGATGTGGTTTCGGCCCAGACGGTCATGCGGCCCAGGCGGACTAGATCGTCGGCATGTGCGGCGGCTTGCGGAGTGAGCACCGGCAGCAGAACATCGCCCAGGTCGGCCTGCTCGGTGGAACGCGTGCGCAGGTTGGCGGGCAGCCAAAGGAGGTCGCGCAGGCGGCGGGGCGCCTCCACCTTGATCTCCTGAATGTTGGCGAAGGGAATCCACATATAGTCGGCCCCGGCGATCACCTCAAGCCGCGGGCCAATGCGCGGATCGGCGTCTTCGAGCGAAGCGACGACCTTGCCGTTCAATACACAAGGAATGTCGGGCTGCGCCGGAACGTCGGGCATCTGCCCGGAGGCGAACATATCCTGGCGCGTGCGCTCGGCGGCGAGCGCGCCGCGGTACATGAGCGCGCCCATGCGCTTGGCCTGGTCGTTGCCGGCGAGAATATCCAGTTGTTTATCGGCGCGGTCCCACAAACCGGCGAAGCACAACAGCTCGAAGAAAAACGAGCGGCGCTGGGTGTCGGTGGGGTGCTCTCGCAGCTCCGACCCCAGCGCCTCGATGGCTTCATTCAGCTTGCCCGCGGCGAACAAGTCGCGTGCAGTCATCTGCGGGCTACCTTTTCCGGCTCCCTACTTAGGAACCAAAGGTTGTATTGCGTTCGATGTCCCACCCGTAGGTGTTGTTGCCGCCCTTCACGGTCTTTCCGTCTTCCACCTCGCGGTCGGTGACGAAGAAGCGCTTGAAGGCGACGGTGAAGTGCTCGCCCGGCAGTCCGCCGACGCCGGCCGAGTGCAGGCCGTAGGACTCGATGTAGCAGACCTCGGCTTGCACCGTCTTGTATTCGACCAGGCCGCCCTTGGCGCCGGTCATGAAGCAGTGAATCACGACCTTGTCGAGCGAATCGCCGCTGGTGCAGTGCTGGAACAGCTTCGTCGAGATCTTGTCGAGCGACTTCTCCAGCGAAATCGGGCTGATCGTTACGCCCGCGCCGCCGAGGCCGCTGCCGTGTCCCATCGTCGCCGATCCGTGATAGTCCATGTGGAAGCTGTGGACCTGCGTGCACTTGTCGAGGGCGGGAAATTTGGCCGAGGTGAACTCGCCTTCCAGCTTCGCGCCCGAATCCCAAAACTCAACGATAAAGGTATTTCCTTCTGACATGACGTTTTATCCTCCGTGATCCTCAATGTCCCTATGCGTCGTCGGACTCGCGGGAGCCGACATTGTACTTGGCTGCGATGCGCGGGCCTTGCGAACCGTCCGTCTTCAGCTGGTAGTATTCCAGCGTGATGTCGTCGTAGGCAAAGCTCACCGGTTCGGGGGCGTTGGAGGACGAAGTGTCCGGGGTGACGCCCGCCACTTTGGCGTTCTTCAAGGAGATCTTGATGAACACAGGTCCCTCTTCACCCTTTTGGCCCGTGCGGCGGCCTTCGAATACGATCTCGTCGAAGTGCTCACCGTTCATGAGACATTTCGAAATCTTCGGGCTCGCCTTGTCGCGAACCTTGGTGATCGAAAACAGGCTGAAGTTGGGGGTACCCAACGAACCGCCCGTGCTCTTTGTGACATCGACGGGGTTGGAAATCTGCAAGCCCCAGCTCAGGACCTCGCACCAACCTTCGTAGCCGACCTTCCGGCAACTGCCTTCGACGTCGGGGCCCTTGAGTTTCATGTAGAAGTAGGAACCGCTGCTCATTGCTTTCTTACTGCCTCCTCTAACCCATACTGCTCAGTTCACGCGCGGAATGCGTCATGTCAGAAAGAAAAATTATCGGGTCGCCTTCGGCAACTCGGCCACCAGGCGCAGGGATACGCTCAGTTCGTCGAGTTGGAAGTGCGGACGCATGAAGGCGACGGCCTTGAAGACACCGGGCTTGCCGGGGACCTCGACCACGTCCACGCGCGCTTCGCGCAACGGGAACTTGGCCTTGATGCCCTGCGAGGCAAAGTCGTCTTCGGTGACGTACTTCTGGATCCAGTTGTTGAGGAAGACCTCGCACTGTTTCTTATTGGTGAAGCTGCCGACCTTGTCGCGCATCATCGCCTTCAAGTAGTGGGCAAAGCGCGAGGTGGCCATAATGTAGGGCAGCTGGGCCGAGAGGCGGGCGTTGGCGTTGGCCGCGTCGGTGTCGTAGAGGCGGCACTTCTGCGCCGACTGCACGCTGAAGAACGCCGCGTAGTCGGTGCCTTTGCG
>CAYUZM010001045.1:0-2600 GCA_964449665.1 uncultured Solibacteraceae bacterium | reverse complement strand
CTCGTTGCTCGAAGGGGCGAAACAATGTGGAACGGAATGGCGGGCCCGCTGCCCGGCACACGAGGACCGCCAGCCGAGTCTGTCAGTGAGTGAAGGCGAGGACGGCCGTGTGCTGGTTCACTGCCATGCCGGATGCTCGACGGAGAGCGTCCGCCCGGCGGTCGGGCTGACGGGCGCCGGCCTGGTCCCGCGCTCTACCTCCACACCACCCGAAACACCGCCCGGAATACAAAGCGATTCACGAAGCGCAATCAAATCAAATTCGGACTCTCCTTTCGCCCTGGCAACTGGCTGAATACGAGCAGTACCGTATGGAGCGGGACGAGAAGAGCAAATCGAAGCCCGAACGCCAGTTCTAAACAAATTCGCCTCCTAAACTTTTCAATCCCCAGGAAATCCCCTAGTACATCCCCTTAGTTTCTACGACTTCCAGTACCGGCGAGCCGCTGGTACCAGCACCGCTAAATATCTGTAGACGTACTATTTACGAAGGTCTTCGAATCTTATAGATTTTGTGAGACGGGTGTTTACCCTAGATCACTGTCTTCGCGGAGACCAATTCGTGACCTCACTCCTCTGGCAATTCTCTTACCTGCAGGTATTGGACTACCTGACGACGATCGCCTTCCTCCTGATCGGCGTCCAGGAGGGCAATCCTGTGGTTCGCGTGGTAATGAATGCCGCCCCGACCCCCATGCTGGGGCTGGCGGCAGTCAAACTGGCAGCGCTCGCCTTGGGCGTCTACTGCCTCAAACTTGGCAAAGACCGGCTCCTTGGCCGCATCAACGTCATGTTCGCGGCACTCGTGGCCTGGAACCTGGTGGCGCTCATCTTGGGTGCCGCGAGATTCGGGGGGTGAGCCGGGAGTTCAGGCGGCCTTGAACCCACAACCCACAAGTGGTTCGTGTCGCTTATGGTCGAAGGAACTGGATAAATTCTCCTTATAGTAAAAATTTTCTTCCTGGGCAGCAAATTTTGCTTGCCACCACCAACAGTATGTGTCATACTTAGGTCACTTACTAGTTAGTCATCAAGACTAACCTGCATTCCTAGTAGCGAGTCCTAGCTCGCTGCTACCCCCTCTCAACGCGAGGCCCCGGGGTACCCCCCCGGGGCTTAAAATTTTGGGCTCCCACCGCCTCAGTCAATCTCCAGCAGCAAGTATTGCAACTGGCCGCCGCGCTCAATCTGCAAGGCAACCGGCTGGCCGTGTTTGGCCGGTTCCAGCGCCATTCGAAGGGCGTCCAGATTGAGAATCGTCTGGCGGTTCAGGCTGTGAATGATGTCACCCGGCTGGAGGCGGTTGGATTCGATGGCAAGGTCCGCCGTGACGCCGGCAACGACCACGCCCGTATAGTCGCGCAGTTTGCCGTAGAGCGGAATCACCTTGTCGTCCAATTCAACGGCGAAAATTCCCAACTTGCGCAGGCGGTTGGCATCGCTGAGGACATGGGCGAGGAGCCGGTCCGGGTCGCTAGGCCGCTCCAAGACGGCGACCGCGACTTTGCGCACGCTGCCTTCGCGAAGAATCTCCAACTCGATCGTCTTGCCGGCGTTCTGGTAAATGTTGACACCAAACTGGCGGGCATTCTCCACGCTTTTTTCGCCGAGCGCGAGCACAATATCGCCGATCTTCACTCCCGCCGCCGACGCCGGTCCGCCAGGTGTGACGTCCTCAATGAGCACTCCCGTATCGCGCGGAAGCGCCAGAGCCTGCGCCAGGAGCGGGGTGATGGTCTGCGCGAGCACGCCGATCTGGCCGCGGCGCACGCGGCCATGCTCCCGAATCTGCTGATAGACAGTCTTGACGATGTTGGCCGGCGCGGCGAAACCGATCCCCTCGGAACCACCGGACTGGCTGAGGATGAACGTATTGACGCCTACCATCTGCCCAGCGGAGTTCACCAACGGACCGCCTGAGTTCCCCGGGTTGATCGCCGCATCGGTCTGGATGTAGATCATCGGATCGTCGGGACGCACCTGGCGGGCCACCGAGGAGACAATGCCCATAGTGACGGAGTTGTCGAGGCCGAGCGGACTGCCGAAGGCAAAAACAAGATGGCCTTGGCGGAGAGACTCGCTATCGCCAAAGGGCACGAACGGGAGCGAGGTCTGATCGAGTTTGAGAACGGCGATGTCGGTTTCGCGGTCCTGGCCGATGAGGGCCGCCTCTACCAGTTTCCCGCTGGACTTGAGCACCGACCGGTGTGTTTGGGTCTCTTCTCCCGTGACGGGCAACAGCACTTGCACGCGGCGCGCATTGGCCACTACGTGGGCATTGGTAATGACGTAGCCGTCGGCGGAGACGATCGTGCCGGAGCCGTTGCCTTTGGCGCTACGGATGAGCGGGGGAGAATCGTCATCGCCGGCGGCATAGGCGCGCACGACAATCTGCACAACAGCCGGCCCCGTACGCTGCACGAGCGACTGGAATTGCGATGACAATTCGCCGAGGGGAGCCTGGGCGAGCGAAGGGATCGTAACGAGGAAGAAAAGCGCGAAACCAATTCTCACACTTGTGAGGATACCGCCCGCCCGGCGATGATCGCCCGCCCAACCCGGCGAAGGTCGTCCGCCCACGCCTACCAGGGCCAAGACAC
>CAYUZM010001044.1:789-2610 GCA_964449665.1 uncultured Solibacteraceae bacterium | reverse complement strand
GCCCGCGGGCGGCTATGCAACTCCGGCGACCTATGAGGTGAATGGGAAGCAATACGTGGTGATTGCGGCGGGCGGGGGAAGCAACCGGCAGCGGACTCCGGCCGGAGACCAATATGTGGCGTTCGCATTGTAGCGCGGCGTGGGTGGGCCGGGTGGCCGCGCTTCGTTTGGCGGGCGTGTGGGCGGCGGGGCTGTTCGGCGTTGCGGCGCTGGCGGCGGCGGTCGATTATGAGACCGAGGTGCGTCCGCTGCTGGCCAAGCGGTGCGTGGGGTGTCATGGGCCGGCGTTGCAGATGAGCCATCTGCGGCTGGATCAGAGGGCGAGCGTGTTGAAGGGCGGCGAGAGCGGCATTGCGGCGGTGGAGCCGGGAAGCGCGGCGAAGAGTTTGCTGATCCGCTATGTGAGCGGCACGGACCCGAAGCTGGTGATGCCTCCGAAGGGGACGCGGTTGACGGCGGACGAGGTGGCGCTGCTTTCAAAGTGGATTGATGAAGGAGCGGTGTGGCCCACTGCGGAGGTGGAGCAGAAGAAGGAAGACCCGCGTTTGAAGCATTGGGCGTGGCAGCCGGTGCGCAAGCCCGAGGTGCCGGAGGTAAAGGATGCGGCGTGGGTGCGGAATCCGATTGACGCGTTTGTGCTGGCGAAGCTGGAGGCGCGCGGGTGGAAGCCGAATCCGGCGGCGAAGCGGGGCGACTTACTGCGGCGTGTGTATCTGAACTTGATTGGGCTGCCTCCCACGATTGCGGAGCAGGATGCGTTCCAGGGCGACTTCGATGCCGAGGTGAAGAAGCTGCTGGCGCGGCCCGAGTATGGCGAGCGTTGGGCGCGGCACTGGCTGGACGTGGTGCGCTATGGCGATACGAACGGCTATGAGCGCGATGCGACCAAGCCGCTGGTCTGGCAGTATCGCGACTGGGTGATTCGCGCGTTCAATAACGACATGCCGTATGACCGGTTTGTGACCGAGCAACTGGCGGGCGATGAGTTGCCGGATGCGAACGCGTCGACGATGATTGCGACCGGGTACAACCGGCTGGGGCCTTGGGACGACGAGCCGGCCGATCCGGCCGAGGATCACTACGATCAACTGGACGATCTGGTGAGCACGACGTCGCAGGCGTTTCTGGGGCTGGCGCTCGGGTGCGCGCGATGCCACAACCACAAGTTCGAGCCGCTGACGACGCGCGACTACTACAGCATGGTGGCGGTGTTTCACGGGCTGACGCGACCGCGCAAGCGGCGCACGGAGTTGGATCGTCCTGTGGGCGATTGGACCGAGGTGCAGCACCACGAGGCGTATGGCGAGCCGGAGTTGCCGCGCGGGTACTTCCTGGAAGAGCGGTCGCCGAAGGCTCCGCCGACGTTCATTCTAATTCGCGGGAAGGCGTCGTCGCCGGGACCGGAGGTGGAGGCCGTACCGCCGGCGCTGATCGCGGCGGGATTTGAAGCGATGCCGGCGGGGGTGCGCACGAGCCAGCGGCGGTTGGCGTTTGCGCGGTGGTTGACGTCGCGGCAGAATCCGCTGGCGGCGCGCGTGATGGTGAACCGCGTGTGGCAGTGGAACTTTGGCGAGGGGCTGGTGCGGACGCCGAACGATTTCGGAGTGATGGGTACGAAACCCACGCATCCGGAGTTGCTCGACTGGCTGGCGGTTTGGTTCATGGAGAACGGGTGGTCCGTGAAGAAGCTGAACGCGTTGATCGCGGGGAGCAATGCGTACCGGATGTCGAAGGGGGTGAACGCGACGTATGCCGCCGTGGACCCGGAGAACCTGCTGCTGTGGCGCGGTATCGAGGCGCTGCATGAGAACGGCATGAAGA
>CAYUZM010001044.1:0-779 GCA_964449665.1 uncultured Solibacteraceae bacterium | reverse complement strand
AGATGTATGGGCCGCCGGTGTATCCGGAGATCCCGAAGGAAGCGCTGGAAGGTTCGAGCGATCCGGGGAAGATCTGGCAGCCGTACGACGCAGCGGCGGGCGAGCGGCGGGCGGTGTACATGATCGTGAAGCGGTCATTGATGGTGCCGCTGCTGGAGGTGCTGGACTTCTGCGATACGGCGCGGTCGGCGGCGCAGCGGCAGTCGACTTCGGTGGCGCCACAGGCGTTGCAGTTATTCAATGGCGGGTACGTGAACCGGCAGGCGCGGGCGCTGGCGGAGCGGTTGCGGCGCGAGGCGGGGAGCGATCCGGCGAAGCAGGTGGAGCATGCGTACCGGTTGACGCTGGCTCGCATGCCGAGGCCGGACGAGGCGCGGAAGATGCACGCGTTTCTTGCGGAGCAGCCGCTGGAAGAGCTGTGCCGGGTGTTGCTGAACATGAACGAGTTTGTCTATGCGAACTGAACGGCGGAAGACGCGGCGCGATTTTCTGTGGCAGACCGGCGGCGGGTTCGCGGGGCTGGCGCTGGCGGATTTGCTGACGCGGGGTGGGCATTGGACGGCCGCGGCGGCGGGGCCGGCTTCGGGCCGGGCGAGCCATTTCCCGGCGAAGGCCAAGCGCGCGGTGTTCCTGTTCATGAACGGTGCGCCGAGCCAGGTGGACACGTTCGATCCGAAGCCTGAACTGACGCGGCTCAATGGGCAGAAGTACCAGGGCAAGCTGGCGGTGGGGTCGAACGGGCGTCCGGTGGGCTACCTGATGGGCACGCCGTTCGAGTT
>CAYUZM010001043.1:0-2614 GCA_964449665.1 uncultured Solibacteraceae bacterium | reverse complement strand
CGCAACCCGGCTGCGCCTCGCCCGGCAACTCCTGTCCGAAGCCGTATTGCTCGCCGCGGCCGGCGGCACGCTCGCCTCCCTGGTGATCCTCAACGCTCCCACAATCATTTCGCGGCTCTCCGCGCAACCCATACCGGTCCAGTTGCAGAACGCGCTGAAGCTCGATCTTTCCATGATCGCCATCTGCATCGGAATCTGCCTGCTGGCCAGCCTCGTCTTCGGGTTCCTCTCGGCCCTTCGTTTCAGCCGCCCCGCGATCATCTCCGCGCTGAAGGACGACGCCGGTGTAGGCGGGTCGCGCGCGGGCCGCATTCATCGCTTCACCGCCGCTTTGCAGGTCGCCATGGCTGTTCCCCTGTTGGTCATGGGCGGCATCAGCCTCGATCGCGTACGCGCAACCGCAATCGCCAATCTCGGCTTCGAATCCGGCCTACTGTATGCCGCTCCGTTGGAACTCGATCCCGGTCCCGAGACAACCGCGAGGGGTAACCTCGACTCCCCAATCCGAGGCCTCCAGGAGAACCTCGCCATGACCGCCGGCATCGCCTCCGCCACTGTGGCCGATGGCCTGCCTTTGGACTCCCGGGGTCGCACCACGACCGTTTCGTTGCAGCCTGAGGCCAATTCGGCGCACACGCCCGTCCGCGCCCACGTAACCCGCGTCGGCGGCGATTATCTGAACACGATGGGCATTCCCCTTCTGAGCGGACGCGATTTCAGCCGCGATGACCGCATAGGCTCGGCGCCGGTAACCATCATCACGAAGCCGCTCGCCGATCGCCTGCTTCCCAACACCCCGCCCGGCGAAGCGATCGGCAAACGATTGATGTTCGAGGCCGCCGGCCCGCAAGACGCCCCGCCACCAACCCTCACCATCATCGGCGTCGCCGGCGACTTCCCCACTGCGCAGATGAGCACGGACCGGGCTCAGTTACTCCTGCCTCTGGCTCAGCAATCGAATCTCCGCCCCAGCTCCATCACCACCGACGAAAGCGGAAATAGGCTCCCCGATCTTATGCTGATCGCCCGCGCCCGCACCGGCGAACAACCCCAAAAAATCATCGCCGCCCTCGAGAATGTCGTGCGCGGTTTCGATCCGGACTTCCGGCGCGAACGTATCGTCACCGGCGTCTCCCTTCGCCAAAACAGCATGGACGATTTTCTGAAGCAGTCGGCCATCGCCGGCGCCACCGGCGGCGTCATCCTGATGCTCTCCGCTCTCGGAATCTACGGTGTCGTGGGATTGATGGTAGCCACCCGCACCCGCGAAATCGCCGTCCGTGTCGCACTGGGCGCCTCGCGGTCGCGCGTCATCGGCATGATCCTATTCGACGTCCTCAAGCTCGCCACGCCGGGCGTCGCCGTTGGGCTCGTCTTCGCCGCCGCTCTCATTCGCCTGAACGGCGAAAACATGGGCATCCCGCTCAGCGGCGTCGAGTCGCTCGCCTACGTCGCGGGCGCCGCGATCGCAATCCTCGTCGCCGTCCTCGCCAGCCTCGCCCCGGCACGCCGAGCCGCGTCAGTCCTGCCCATGGTAGCCATGCGCTCGGAATAACGCGCCGTCCACCCCTCCGCACCCCTCATCCGCGTCCATCGGCGGCCCCATCTTGCTCGCCCGCGCACCCATCCATCCCCCGCTCCCCGCTACCCTAATCTAAAGTGCCCGCCACCCGCCTCCAACAAGCCCTCGCCCTCATCGACGCCGCCAACGCCGCCGACCCCCACACCCTCACCGTCCGCGGCACCCTCCGCCCCAAAGAACAAGCCCACGCCGAACTGATGACCGAATGGGTCCTCCGTCTCCGCCCTGACGCCTCCGAAGAGCTCCAACTCGCCGCCCGCGCCCACCACCTCCGCCGCTGGCAACTGCCCCGCGCCGATTACCCGCCCGGCCGCATCGGCTACCTCGAATGGAAAACCGAACTCCGCCGCCGCCACGCCGCCGATCTCCGCGCCCTCCTCACCACCGCCGGCTACCCCGAATCCTCCATCGCCCGCGCCTGCTCCATCCTCCAAAAACACGGCCTCACGCGCGACCACGAAGTCCGCACCCTCGAAGACGCTCTCTGTCTCGTCTTCCTCGAAACCCAGTTCGAAGAAACCGCGGCCAAACTCGACCCCGCCAAAATGGTCGGCATCCTCCGCATGTCCATCTCCAAGATGAGCGCCCAGGGCAGGGAAGCCGCGGCCGCCCTCCCGCTCCCCGAACATTTGCGCGCGTTGTTGTTGGAAGCCGCGCGCGTTGGCTAAACTGAATGCGTCCCTCCCGCAATGCCAGACCAACCACTTTCGAATGGCGCGCTCACGCCCGAGCTTGCCCGCGGCGTGTGCCGCAAAATCCTCTCCGGACCTACGTTCACCAAAGCCCCGCGCCTCAGCCGCCTCCTCGAATCCTGCGTCGAAGCCCACGCCATCGCCGCGCGCCCCGCCCTCGATGCCGGCGACCGCGCCGAACTCAAACGCCTCGCCCGCCAGCTCGAAGACTACCATCCGGCCGCAGCCGCCCCCGACCCCGTCCGCCTCGAACTCCTCCCCCCCGACACCAACGTCCGCCTCGCAACCCCCCACCCCCCCGCTCACCCCCACCACCCGTCACACACCCCAGCCGCCCCCC
>CAYUZM010001042.1:0-2614 GCA_964449665.1 uncultured Solibacteraceae bacterium | reverse complement strand
TGGAGGGCGCTGGACACGTCGCGGTGATGGCGATATTCAGCCGCGACGGCTACATCCGCTTTCTGCGGATGGATCAGAATGCAAACGTCGAAGTCCATGGAACAGGAGTTGAAGAACATGAACCGGGCATCTTCCGTCTCACAAACCTCGATTAGGCTGCGCGGCATGCAAATCGCCGGGGCCGAGGATCGCCAGCGGCGCATTCCCGGCTTCGATCAAGCGGTCTATTCGAAAAGCCGCGTAGTCTGTGTTGGGGCGGGTGGGCTTGTCTCCCACATCGCGCCGACACTGGTACGCAAGGGAATTGGCGGCATCACGTTGCTAGACGATGACATTATCGAATCGAGCAACCTCAATCGGCAACGATTCTACCTGAAGGATCTCGGGCGGAATAAGGCAATCTCACTTGCCGAAAATCTTCAATCGGAATGCATCGCCACAACGGAAATTCGCGGAGTTGCCATGCGTTTGGAGGATGCACTCGAACAGCGTGTGGACCTCGCCTGCGATGTCGCTGTGTGCGGTGTGGACAACAATCCCGCACGCGTCGCTGCAGCACGTTTCTTCAGGTCCAAAGGCGTCCCCGTGATCTTTGCCGCAGTCTCACTGGATGGCGATCATGGATACGTCTTTGTGCAGAAGCGCGAAGGCGCGTGCTTGGCGTGTCTGTTCCCGGACATGGTCAACGACGATCGATTTCCCTGCCCTGGCACGCCCGCCATTGCCGATATTCTGCAAGCCGTGGGAGCACTTGCTGTTTATGCAGTCGATTCAGTTTTCATGAACCGCCCGTGCACCTGGAACTTCCGCAAAGTCAGTTTGTCGAATGGGGCCGCGGACGGATGTGGACGAATCGAAACCCGTCCCAACTGCGCCTTGATCTCTCACCTATGAGCGCGCTAAGGCCCATCGACGAGATCGAGATCGGCTTCCGATACCGGAAGGATCTTGGAGACGTTCGCGCCCTCGCCCAGAGCATCGAAGCAGTGGGCTTGCTCCACCCAGTTGTGGTCACGCCCGAGGGGCGGCTGATTGCTGGGCAGCGCCGTCTCGCGGCTTGCCGGCTTTTAGGGTGGCGGGAGATTCCTGTCACCCTCGTTGATCTCCTTCAGGCCGCGCGTGGGGAGGCTCACGAAAACTTCGTTCGGAAGGACTTGCTGCCGAGTGAGATGGTCGCATTGAAACGCGCGGTCGAGCCATTGGAGAGGCGAGAGGCGCGTTCCCGACAGGGTGTGCGAACAGACTTGGCGTTGGAATCCGGCGCCACGCACGGCGATTCCCGCGACAGAGTCGCGCGCTACCTCGGCGTTGGCCGTACGACGATTGAGCGCGCCGAGGCTGTTGTCGAGGCGGCCGAGAATCATCCGGAGGAATACGGACATCTCGTCGAGCAGATGGATCGCAGCGGCAAGGTGTCCGGCGTCTACCGAAGGTTGCAAGTCCTGAAACAGGCCGAGCAAATTGATCGCGAGCCGCCGCAGATGCCAAACGGTCCGTTCCGCGTGATTGTGGCGGATCCGCCATGGCGATACGACTCGGGCGGCGACCTGCCGTATCCCACCATGGCTATCGAAGATATCAAGGCATTGCCAATTGCTGAGGTGGCGGACCAGGACGCAGTGTTGTGGCTCTGGACGACAAACGCTCACCTGCGTCTCGCTTTCGAAGTCGCCGAGGCATGGGGGTTCGAATATAAGACCATGCTCACGTGGGTGAAAGACCGGATGGGGACGGGCGAGTGGCTCCGTGGACAAACGGAGCACTGCTTACTTGGGGTGCGGGGAAGACCGGCGTTCCTACGTGGAGACCGGACCACAATCCTCCAGGCACCGCGCCGCGAACATTCACGCAAGCCGGAGGAATTCTACCGGCTTGTGGAAGCGCTTTGTCCCGGCAACAAGTTGGAGTTGTTTTCGCGCGAGGAAAGGCGGGGGTGGCAAACACACGGGGTACAGGCGCGTTTATTTGACGAATAATTCCACATCCTAACCACCGAGCGGCCGCTAGGAATAATCCGATACGGTTCACCCTTAGAAATACCTTCCCTTCGTCTTGACGAATGTCAATTGGAACGCGACTATAGTCCAGCGGATTCGCCATGAAACGACTTCTTCCATTTGTAACCTTTGCGGCTGTAATTTTCCCAACATTTCTCTCTGCTCAGAACGCGGTTGACCGCCGCAACGTCGGCGAGCGGCTGATTTGTATCGTCCCAATGGTGGGCGAGGGAACATATGAGGATCCCAAGCGCCCGCTCTTTGCGCCAAAGCCGGAGGAGCTTTCCAAGGATGGTTCGGGCATTGTCAGCTTTAGCTTCGAACTGAGCGACGACGGTAAGACGGCCCTCGTTGAACTCGTGGCGCGAACCCCGGAAGCACTCAAGGCAGTCCTCCAATCTGCCCGGGCGGACGTGAAAATCTTCCGCAAAGGGCTCGCGACCAAAGAAGAAATAGAAACGGCGTTCAAAGTCCACAAGAAAGATTTCAATGCGGATTCCTTCGGTGAGGTTCAAAAAGTAGGACGTCCGGGAGGCGAACAATGAGAATACGCCGCCTACTTCCCCTCGTGGCTGCTGCCCTACCGCTCTTTGGCGCATCCGACTACTACTTCCCCC
>CAYUZM010001041.1:0-2617 GCA_964449665.1 uncultured Solibacteraceae bacterium | reverse complement strand
CCACGACGCGCGCCGACCCCGCGGCGCCCCCGCCAGCCCCCCGGTCGAACGCCTCCAATGCTCGTGCGGCGCCGGCACCCTCCTCGAAAAAGAAACACTCCCCGGCGGAACCGCCCTCGCGCTCGCCTACAACGCCGTCTCCCAACTCACCTCGCTCACCGATCCCCTCCAATCGGCCTGGAAGTGGGAACGCAACGCCTCCGGCCTCGTCTCGGCCAGCGTGACGCCGCTCAACCAGCGGACCACCTACACATGGGGCGCGCGCCGCAAACTCTTCTCCGTGCGCCAGAGTGACGGTGTCGCCGGCAACTTCACCTACGACGCCGCGGGCGAACTCACCCGCGTGCAGTTTAGCGACGGCGCCGATCTCGAGATCCAACGCGAAGAGCGCGGCCTCCCCATTCGCGGCACCAACTTCGCGTTCACCTACGATCCCGCCGGCCGCCTCGCCAGTTCCAACGCCATCAATATCGGACGCGACGACGCCGGCCGCATCACCTCCATCGCCTATACGCAGGATCGCGTCATCCGCTACACCTACAACGAACGCGGCCTCGTCACCCGCATCTCCGATTGGTTGAGCGGAAATACCGATTTTGCCTACGACTCCGCCCGCCGCCTCCTCCGCGTCAACCGCCCCAACGGCGTCAACACCGAATACACCTACGATGCCTCCGGCCGCCTCTCACGTCTGGCCCACCTCGGCGGCACCGGCGTCAACATCACGCTCACACTTCTCCGCGACGCCGCCGGCCGCCTCACCTCCAGTACGCGCTCGCCCTCCGCCGACCCCACCTTCGCCGCCGCCTCCCAGGACTTCGCCGTCAACGCCGCCCGCCAGCTCAGCCTCGGCCGCTACGATGCCGCCGGCCGTATGACCTCCGACGGCGGCCAGCGTACCTTCCGCTGGGACGGCGCTTCCCGCCTGCGCGAAGCCGTCAACGGCTCGGCCACCGTCCGCTTCGACTACGATGCCTTCGGAAACGTCGTCAGCGCCGGCCGCCAGTGGGTCTGGAACTACGCCACCACGCTCCCCTCGCCCGCCATCGAACGCAGCGGCGCCAGTGACCTCGTCTATCACGTCTTCACCCCCGCCGGCGAATGGCTCTATAGCATCGACTCCCAAGGCGCGCGCCTCTACGGCCACTGCGACGAAATGGGCAACGCCCTCGCCGTCACCAATCAACTCGGCGCCATCGCCGAGACGTACCTCATCACTCCCTACGGCGAATCCGTCTCGCGCTCCGGCGGCACTACGAACCCCTTCACCTTCCGCGCCGCCGAAGGCGTCATCGAATTCCCCACCGTCGGCCTTTACTCCATGCGCGCCCGCTTCTTCGACGCCGTCACCTCGCGATTCCTCTCGCCCGACTGGCTCACCATCCCCACCGCTCTCGGCGCGAACCCCTACGCCTACGCCGCCGCCAACCCAATCGCTTTTACCGACCCCTCCGGCCTCACGCCCACCGTCGTCGCGCCGCAGCCGCTTATGCCGCGCGAACAGGTCGCTGCCCGCCTGCTCGAATCCGCGCAATACCAGCGCGCCGCGCCCTCCGTGCTGCCGGCCGTGGACCTCTCACCTCCAGACACCGTCGCCCCCGCGCTGCAGCCCATTGTCCCGCTGGCGATCTATCCGCACCCGTTCTCCCGCATCACGCGCGGCCAGCTTCCCGAAGACCTCTCCCCCGTGCGCTCGCGCCGTTGGCTCGCCATCCAGGCCGGCCTTACACCCGAACTCCGCCGCGTCGCCGGACTCCCACCCCTCGCCTTCGACCTCGGCGCCGAATCGTCCTCCATCTCCGCGCCCTACGCGCCGCCCATGCCGGAGGACCCCGAACAAGCCATATGGGAAGCGTTCCACTCCTTCCTCCCCCTCATTCCCAGGTAACGGAGACCCACATGCGAACTTCTCAATTCATCCTTCTCGCCCTCGCCGCCGCCTCCTCCGCCGCGCTCTCTCCCGCCCAGGAGATCCGCTACACCTACGACGCCTCCGGCCGCCTCGCCCGCGCCGACTACGGCAACGGCAAAGCCATCGCCTACACCCACAACAACGCGGGCGACCTCATCCGCCGTGCCTTCGAAACCGGCGCCACCGCCGTTTTCACCAGCGTCTCGTCGGCCAGTTTCGCCGCCGGACGCCCCCTCGCCCCCGGCCTCATCGCCTCCGGCTTCGGCGCTGGCCTCGCCACCGGAGTCCTCGCCAACGCCCAGGCGGCGCTGCCCACCTCGCTCCTCGGCACCAGCGTCAATATCATTGACGCCGCCGGCACAACCCACCAGGCTCCCCTCTTCGCCGTCGCCCCCACGCAGATCAACTATCTCGTCCCCACTACCGCCGCCCTCGGACCCGCCCGCATCACCGTGACCTCGGGCACCGGCGCCGCCATCAACGGAACCGCCGACATCGCCCGCACCAGCCCCGGCCTCTACACCGCCAACCTGCAGGGAAGCGGAGTCGCCAGCGCCTTCGCCCTCACCGTGAACACCTCCGGAGCGCAATCCCAGGCGCTCCTCTTCAACCCCAACACGCTAGCCCCCGTCCCCGTCGACCTCAACCCGGGCGAGCAGGTCTTTCTTCTCCTCTTCGGAACCGGCAACCGAGGCTTCCAACAAG
>CAYUZM010001040.1:0-2617 GCA_964449665.1 uncultured Solibacteraceae bacterium | reverse complement strand
CCAGCGCTCCCCATATTGCGGCGATGCCAGCAATGTGTCCACCAGCTTTTCCCACGCCCGCGGCGGGCTGTCGTTGAGGAACGCCTGCACCTGCTCGGGCGTTGGCGGCAAGCCCAGTACATCGAGATAGATCCGCCGCACGAGCGTCCGCTTGTCCGCGGTCTTCGACGGTGTGAGCGCTTTCTCTTTCCAGCCCGCACGCAGGAAGGCGTCAATTGGATTCGCCGCGCCAACATTCGGCACCTCGGGACGCACAGGCTTCTGGAAGGACCAGAACGCTCGTTCCTTCTCCGTCACCGGCCGCTCTTCCATCGCCGCCAGCGCCGCTTTCCGCGCCGCGTCGTCTTCCTTCACCGCCGGTGCTGCCGGGTACACCGCACCGGCACGAATCCAGCGTTCCAGAATGTCCAGCTCGGCATCGGCCAACTGCTTTCCGGGAGGCATGGCAGGCTTTTGGGCGTGCGAGGCAAACTGATACACACGGCTCCGTTCGGGATAGTTCGGAACAATCGCCTCGCCGCGCTCGCCGCCTGCAATCGCCGATTCGCGAGTGCGCAAATCCAGGTTCGAAGTCTTCAGTCCGGCGCCATGGCAGCCCAAGCAGTTCTTCTGCAAAATCCCATATGCCTGATCTTCAAGATCGCCCGCATTGAGCACGGTGAACGGGAGGAGAAAGTAGGCTAGTTTGCGCACGGCATGGACATTATATCGACTGTAAGCGCCGTAAATTGTCCGCCGGTGTCACCATGGCGAAAGGAAAGTCGTCTATTCTGGTGAAAAGGTCCCAGGCGAGGTGAATCGATGATGCAGACGATCCGTGTGATTTTTCTCACGGTTGTCGTCGCTGCCCTTGCCCTGGCCCAATCCAACGCCAACAAGGGACAGATTGTCGGCACGGTCTACGATCCTAAACGCGCCGAAGTTGCGGGCGCGGAGGTGGAGGTCAAGAACACCGGCACCGGCTTCACCCGCCAGTTGACCACGAATTCCCGCGGCGGCTATCGCGCCAGCCTCCTCGACCCCGGCATCTACGAAGTGCGGGCCGAGACCGCCGGGTTCGCCACCACCACAGTCTCCGGCATCGAGGTTACGGTCGGCAGCAACTTCGTACTCGACGTTGTCCTGCACGTCGAGGCCACCTCCATTTCGCTCGAATCGGGATCCACTACGGTGAACTTCGCGCTTCCGGCGCCCACGGCTACCCTCAACGCCAACGCGATCCTGAACTTGCCCATCAACGGCCGCCGCTTCCACGATTTCGCCGTCCTTACGCCCACCGTGCAGGTTGACCCCTCGCGCGGGCAGTTGAGCTTTGCTGGACAGCGCGGCATCAACTCCAACATCATGCTCGACGGCGCCGACTACAACCAGCCGTTCCTCGGCGGCATTCGCGGCGGCGAACGCTCAAACGCGGTCATCACCGTGCCGCAAAGCGCCGTGCAGGAGTTCCAGGTGCTCACCACCGGATATTCGGCAGAATACGGACGTTCGAGCGGCGGCGTGCTGAACACGATCACCCGTAGCGGCGCCAACCAGACTCATGGCGAGCTGTTCTACCAGTTGCGGCACAAGGAGTTTGGTGCGCGAGACCCCGTGCAGAATATGGCCTCGCTCGAAACCCTGCAGCAGTTTGGGGGCGCCATTGGTGGTCCTATCCGGCGCGAGAGGCTCTTCTATTTCGGCGCCGTGGAGTTCCAACGCTCGCGCACGCCGCGCCAGGTGTTCTTCGCCCAACTGCTGAATCGGGCACCCACCACCGCCACGCAGGAAGCCTTGAGCTTTCTCAGGAGCCAGGAACGGCCGTTTACGCAGACCAATAACGGCGTCGCCGCCACCCTCCGGACCGACTATCACACCAGCGCCGGAAACCGGCTCACGCTGCGCTACAACGCGAGCGATGCCAACGCAGAAAACGCCGTCAGCGCCGGCAGCGCGCTCGATCCGTTCACCAATCGCGCCCTTTCCAACGACGGTTCCGAGGGCGACCGTACCCACACCGGAACCATGCAGTACACGCATCTCTACTCCCCCTCCGTGCTCAACGATCTTCGCTTCACCGGGACCTATGAGGCGCGTCCGCGCGTGTCCAATTCCGCAGCGCCGCAGGTCGATATCCGCACCATCGGTTATTTCGGCGCGCGCAACTTCCTTCCGTCTACCCAGAACGACAAGCGTTGGCAGTTGTCCGATTCGCTTTCGATCACGCGCGGCGCGCACACGGTGAAGCTCGGTTTCGATTTCAACCACGTCACGGCCGGCCAAGTGTTCGGCGCCAACCAGTACGGTGCGTTCACCGTCTCCAGTTCCAACGTCGAGCAACTACTGGACAGTCTCGGGACAGGCGGCTCCATGCCGAACCGTTTCGATGGTCCGCTCGCCACCTACAGCCGCCAGATCGGGAACCTCACCGCGAACATGTCGATGCGGCAGGTGGCCGCTTTCGCGCAGGATAGCTGGCGGCTCGCGCCCACGCTGTCCTTCGATTTCGGCCTGCCCTGGGAAGGCCCGTTCAACCCCAAGTCCGACACCACCAACCAGGATTTGGCCAACCTCCTGAACGGCTTCAACTTCCCCAACGGGCCAACGATTGGTCCCGCCACCCACCCCCACCCCCCCC
>CAYUZM010001039.1:0-2617 GCA_964449665.1 uncultured Solibacteraceae bacterium | reverse complement strand
ACCCCGTTTCGCAAAATCTCCTGAAGTACTGGCCCGCACCGAACGCTCCAGGCGCTGCCAACACCGGCGTTAACAACTTTATTCAAGGGGCGGCTTCGACCACAAATTCGGATCAGGCCGACTACCGCGTCGACCACCGCTTCAACGACCGGCATAGCGTCTACGGCCGCTACTCTCACAACCGCAACCTCACCGAGCCGCCCATGCCATTTGGCTTTTCCGATCCCGCCTTTTTCCGTCAGTTCCCCACGCGCCAAGCGGTAGCCGATTACACCTGGGTGAAGTCCAACGCCACCGTTATCAACCTGCACTATGGCTATAGCTGGCTGGGCGACAAGAACTACCGCCTCAGCGACGGGTTCGACATTGGAGAGCTCGGCTTGAATTCTGGAATTACGCGCGGTGTGCAGTATAAAGCTCTATCGCAGATCAACGTCACCAACATTTCGCAGATCGGATCGGGCATCAAATTTGAATCGCCCTACATCATTCACCAATACTCAGGCAGCATCAACCATGTCCGAGGCAAACACACACTGAAGATCGGGGCCGATACACGCCGCTACCGCTACATCGGCCAGGTATTCGATCTACCCGGCGGCCAGTTCAGCTTCTCCCCCGCCTACACCCAGGGCACCAATCCACTTCAGGCGAGCGCGGGCGCCGGCGTGGCGTTTGCTTCGTTCCTGCTCGGCGCCGGTTCCGGCGAAGCTCGGATCCAGAACGACCGCGACATTCGCGCTCCTATCATCGCCGGTTATGTACAGGACGACTGGAAGGTGACGCAGAAGCTCACCCTGAATCTCGGACTCCGTTACGACCTCTTCATTCCCCGCGTCGATGCGAAAGATCAACTTTCGTGGTTCGATGCCTACTCCGCCAACCCGCTTTCCCAGCGCACAGGCCTAAATCTGCGTGGTGGACTTCGCTTCGCCGGCCAGGACGGCCGTCGCCGCCAGTTCGACACCGATTGGAACAACTTTGCTCCGCGCGTTGGCCTTGCTTATTTAATTACTCCCAAGACAGCCATTCGCAGCGGGTTCGGCGTGATGTATCCGATCCCAAACACCAGCATCACCGCGGGCGCCGGTTTCGACGGCTACGCCGCGGCGACCACCTGGGTATCGGCTATCGATAACCTCACGCCCAACTCGCTGCTTCGAGATGCGTTCAACACCGGCTTGGTGCAGCCCACTCGCGGATCGGAAGGCCTGGCGACTCTTGTTGGCCAGACGATCGCGCCGAAGAATCCGGCCAACACGACCTCATACAACCTGCAATGGAACTTCACCATTCAGCGCGAGCTTCCCGGCGCCACGGTGCTCGAACTCTCCTACATTGGCAACCGAGGCGTGCGCCTGCCGATGGGCCCGGGCATGCAGATCAACCAGCTCTCGCGTGAACAACTCGCCCTTGGCTCCGCCCTTCTCGACCGTGTCGACAACCCGTTCTCCGGCGTCATCCAGCAGGGCATTCTCTCCGGTCCAACCACAACGCGGGGCCAGTTGATGCGCCCCTTCCCGCAGTTCGACTTCGTGCGCGACGATCAGCCGTCTCGTGCGCAGTCCATCTATCATGGCTTCGGCGTTCGCTTTGAAAAGCGCTTCGCGCAGGAATACGTGCTGCAGGCCAGCTATACCAACGCCAAGTTGATCGACGACAGCTCCGAAACGGCCGGCTTTACCGGACCTCAGCAAGCCCCACAAGACCATTACAATATGGCGCTTGAACGCTCTCTCGCCGGCCAGGACGTGGCACAACGCGTTGTCGCCAGCTTCCAGGCTCCGCTTCCGTTCGGCCGCAATCGCGAGTTGTTCGGCTCGGCCGGAAGCATCGCGCAGACGATCATTGGCGGATGGCAGGTCAACGGCATTATGTCGTTTCAATCCGGTATTCCGTTGGGCCTGACCGCCGCCGTGAACACCGCCAACCAACTTGGAGGTGGGCTACGCCCCAACTCCACTGGACAATCTGCGAAGCTCGACGGCCGCATTCAGGACCGCCTCGACCGTTTCTTCGACACCGGCCGCTTCACTCAACCCGCGCCGTTCACTTTCGGTAACGTCGCGAGGACGCTCCCCGACGTGCGCGGACCTCGCGTCGGCAACCTCGACCTGTCACTTTTCAAGAACTTCGCTCTATGGGAAGGCTTGCGCTTGCAGTTCCGCGCGGAGGCGTTCAACCTAACTAATACGCCGATCTTCGGTCTTCCGGGCACCGCCTTCGGTTCGGCGAACTTCGGCGTCGTCAATTCGCAGGCTAACCTGCCGCGCCAAGTCCAACTTGCGTTGCGGCTGGACTTCTAGCAGGCCGCTGCGCGCACTCTTCCGGGAGCGGGTCCACATTGGACTCGCTCCCTGTCCGTGCTTCAGGAGTTCCGTCATGTGGCTTCGTTTCCTTTCCCTTTCCCTCCTCGCTTCCGTTGCGCTGTTCGCTGCCGGACCGCGCGTGCGCGTTCTCCTCGATACAGACGCTTATAACGAAATAGACGATCAGTATTTCCTTGCTTACTCACTCACACAGCCCCGATTTGAAGTCGAAGGCATTTCGGCGGCTCAATACCGCTATGAGCAGGGCTCGGCGGATGAATCCTACTTCGAGATCCTTCACATGCTCG
>CAYUZM010001038.1:0-2619 GCA_964449665.1 uncultured Solibacteraceae bacterium | reverse complement strand
CGCTTCCCAAAGGCGTCACTTGGGATCAGGTCACGGGGAAATTTGACTGGCGGGGCGGAAACGTGATCCTGCCTGTTGGTTTCTACTATGAAGTTTTGCAGGGCGCAGATAGTTATGTAGGCCAATTTGCCGGGCCGAACGGCAAGGTTGTCATCCGTCACGACATAGGCGGCTATGCGGGCGCTTGGGCGAGAGCGCGGCGAGACGGGGGATTCTTTGAGGAATGGGACGTGCAGGGTTCGCGGGTTTGGTTTGGACTTGAGCCGTGGGGCCGAACTGGCGAGGATGCACCGAAGCTACTGGCCGTCACGTTTCCGGATGCCAGTTGTGCCAGCTTCTTCATCGAGTCCGCGAAGCCTGAGGATTTCGAGTGGATCTTACAACTCGCCCGCAGCTTCCGGCCGAAGCAGCCTGTGAAGCGGAGCGACGACTGTCGCTAACGCGCGCTAGTGCGTTCCTACTATTGTTCCGTTACAGGCCAGTTCATACCATTTAGGCTCAGCCAGAATGAGCCACAAATCTGTCTACACGTTGATGCTGATGGTGTGCGCGGGAGCGGCGCGGGCGCAGGACCCCACGGGCGCGTTGGAAGGGCAGGTTGCCGACCGGTCGGGCGGCGCGTTGCAGGGCGCGACCGTTTCGGTGAAGAACGCGCAGACGGGATACACGCAATCGCAGGCGACGGGGTCGAACGGATTTTACCGGTTGGCGCCGCTGCCGGTGGGCGAGTATTCGTTGACGGTGGAGTCGGCGAAGTTTTCGCGCTTCACGCAGGAGCCGATCCGGATTCTGGTGAGCCAGACTTCGCGTGTGGATGTGCGGCTCGATTTGGCGACGGTGGCCGAGGCGGTCACGGTGACCGGCGATGCTCCGCACGTGGACACGTCGACGAACACGCTGGGTAAGACGGTGAGCGGGCGCGAGGTGTTGGACCTTCCTCTGAACGGGCGGAACTTCACGCAGTTGGGACTGCTGCAGACGGGAGTTGCGCCGGTGACGTCGGGCGTGTTGAAGATTGGCGGCACGCTGCGCGAGGGACAGGCGTATTCGGTGAACGGGCAGCGGCCGGAGTCGAACAACTATTTGCTGGATGGTTCGGAGATCAACAACCGCGTGGACGGCGGCTATGCGCTGCGCATTCCAGTGGATTCGATCGCCGAGTTTCGCATTCTCACGCACACTGCGCCGCCCGAGTATGGCGGCTATAGCGGTTCGACGACGAGCGTGGTGATGAAGGGCGGCGGCAACCGCGTGCATGGAACGCTCTATGAGTTCTTCCGCAACGATCATTTGGACTCGCGCAACTTCTTTTCGCGTGAAGTGGAGCCGCTCAAGCAGAACCAGTTTGGCGGCACGGTAGGTGGGCCGATCGCGAAAGACCGGCTGTTTTTTTTCGGCTACTACGAGGGCTTCCGCAACCGGCAGGGATTTACGCAATCGGCGGCGGTGCCGACGGCGGCGCAGAAGCGGGGCGACTTTTCGGGACTGCCGAATCCGCTGCGCAACAACGCGGCGGGCGGGACGCCGTACCCGGGCAACATTATTCCGGCCGATCAGTTCCATCCCGTGGCGCAGCGCATCATTCAGTTCTATCCGGACGGGAACATTTCGCCTTCGGTACACGCCGAGACGGTGGTGACCGAGAACACGAGCGATCAGGCGGGCGGGCGGCTGGATTTCAACCGTTCCGAGCGCGATCAGTTCTTCGCGCGCTACTCGTACTCGAAGGGCCACAACCTCAATCCGATCTCGGTGCGCGGCGCGCCGGTGCCGGGGTTTCCGACGCAGGACAATTTGACGACGAACTCGGCGGTGCTGGCGAACACGCACGTGTTTTCGCCGGCGATGACGAACCAGGCGCGGGTGTCGTTCTTCCGATTCGAGTTCTTCTTCGACAAGCGGTTGAATCAGACCTCGCCGCGCGAGTTGGGCTTTGGATACGATTCGGCGTCGGCGCTGGGACAAGGGCCGCCGTACTTCAACGTGGTGGGGTATTCGCCGATTGGCGGGGCGCAGAGCGGTCCGCGGACGTCGGCGCAAAACACATTTGAGGTGGCCGATAGTGTGTCCTGGTTCCGCGGCGCGCATTCGTTGAAGTTCGGCGGCGGGTTCCGGCGCAACCAGTTGAACGTGTTTCAGGCGACGGTGCCGAACGGGTTGAACATCTTCACGCCTGCGGCTCCGACCAACGATGCGTTCGCGAACCTGCTGTTGGGCGCGCCGCAGATCTTCTTTCAAGGTTTGGGCGACTTTTATCGCGGTCTGCGGAACTGGGGCGCAACGGCGTTTGTGCAGGACGAGTGGCGCGTGACGCGTAACCTGACGGTGAACCTTGGCGTGCGTTGGGAGGCCGTGAATCCGAGTTCGGAGATCCGCGACCGGTTGAACGGGTTTGTGCCGGGCGTGCAGTCCGTGGTGCGGCCGGAGGGCCTCTCCTACGGGGGGCTGGACGCCGACTCCGCGATCGAGGTGGCAGCCGCCCAGCTCGCAGGAGGGGCCTCCCTCGACCACCTCCGCGGGCGCTCGGGGCTGGGCACCAGCACGCAGTACGCCGAGATCGCGCTGCGCCGTCACCTGGGCGAGACGACGCTGGCGGGCGTCCGGTTCGTGTCCCGCGCG
>CAYUZM010001037.1:0-2622 GCA_964449665.1 uncultured Solibacteraceae bacterium | reverse complement strand
CAAACACAACACCCTGCCGCCCCAGCAAAATCTCAGTTGGGAACAACGACTACTCAAGAACGCCGGGCGCCCC
This sequence comes from uncultured Solibacteraceae bacterium, assembly GCA_964449665.1. Classification (GTDB taxonomy): domain Bacteria; phylum Acidobacteriota; class Terriglobia; order Bryobacterales; family Bryobacteraceae; genus JAFLBB01. The sequence continues at coordinate 2,549 of CAYUZM010001037.1, read as the reverse complement.
CGCGGCACGCTGAAGCCGGAATACCAGGAACTGAAGTTTACGCTCCACCGGAAGTTGCTGGACAAAATCAACCTGGAAGCGCTCGCCACGATCGACAACCAGCGCGTGCGCAGTGAAGTGCGCCAGGCGCTGATGACGTTGATCGACGGCGAGCAGACCCTGCTCAGTTCGCTCGAAAAGCACCAGATCTGCGACGAGGTCCTCGACGAAGTGTTTGGCTTGGGCCCACTCGAGCCGCTGTTGCAAGACCCTACCATTTCGGACATCCTCGTCAACACCAGCAAGCAAGTCTATGTTGAGCGCAAGGGTTTGCTGGAACTGACGAGCGTCACGTTTCGAGACGACTCACACCTGCTTCGAATCATCGACAAAATTGTGTCGCAAGTTGGCCGCCGCGTGGACGAATCCACGCCCATGGTCGATGCGCGGCTCAGCGACGGCTCGCGCGTGAATGCCGTTGTCTCGCCACTCGCCGTCGACGGGCCCCTCCTGTCCATCCGCCGTTTCAGCACGGACAAACTTATGCCGGCCGATCTCGTCGAGCGCCGCGCGCTCACGGCGGGCATGATGGAGTTGCTGGAAGCCGCCGTAAAGGCGCACCTGAATATCATCATCTCGGGCGGAACGGGCGCGGGGAAAACAACTCTTCTCAATGCGCTGAGTTCCTTCATCAACCCCAAAGAACGGATTGTCACTATCGAGGACGCCGCCGAACTCCAACTCCGGCAGCCTCACATCGCCCGGCTGGAAACCCGTCCACCGAACCTCGAAGGCAACGGCGCCGTCCGCCAGCGCGAACTTCTGATTAACAGCCTTCGCATGCGGCCTGATCGCATTGTGGTGGGCGAGTGCCGCGGCGAAGAGGCGTTGGACATGTTGCAGGCGATGAACACGGGCCACGACGGCTCGCTCACAACGGTCCACGCGAACGCTCCGCGCGACGCCGTTTCCCGACTCGAAGTCATGGTGTCGCTTGCCAACGGGAACATGCAGCTAGTCAGTATTCGCCAACAGATTGCCAGTGCGGTCAACCTATTGGTCCAAGCTACCCGTCTCAGCGACGGCTCCCGCCGTGTCACCAGCATCACGGAGGTGACCGGCATGGAAGGCGAGGTCGTTACACTCCAGGACATCTTTGTGTTCGAGAAGCGTGGCCTGACTCCGGAAGGAACCGTGGTCGGCCGCTTTGCCGCCACGGGAATTCGCCCGAAGTTCTACGAAAAGCTTCTCTCGGCCGGCATCCGCCTGCGGGCCGACATCTTCGACGAAGTGCTTGAGGTTTGAGGATCCACCATGTCATTCATACTACTCGTACTCTGCTTCTGGCTTGTGGCGGTTGGGGTTTGGATGGTCGTCACCAAAGCCTTCCGTAGCGCCGACGTCGACAAGATGAAGAGCCGTGTCTTAAACACGGAAGATGAGAAAAAGAAGAAGCGTACCAAAGACCAGAATTCTCCAGTACAGCTGATTCAGAGTGAGGACAAGACGACCGGAAAGGTTGTGATGCACCTCATGCAGCGTTTCGACCTTACGAATCGTCTCAACACGCTGCTGGAGCAGGCGGGACTGAAGTGGAGGCCTGCGCGGCTGGTCCATTCCTGCCTCGGGTTGTTTCTCGGTGGATTTCTCGCCACACGTTACATCTTCTCTGTTCCCTACATGAGCGTACAGTTGCTAGCGGGTTTGTTTGCAGGCCTCATTCCGGTGCTTTATGTGCTCCGTGTCCGCGGCAAGCGTCTCCATCGATTTGAAGAGCAATTCCCCGATAGCTTGGAGTTCGTCGCCCGTTCCATGCGCGCGGGCCACGCCTTCTCGGTGTCGCTCGAAATGCGCCATCGCGAGTTTCAGGAGCCGCTTTCGGGTGAGTTCCGACGTACGTTCGACGAGCACAATCTCGGCTTGCCGCTTGATCACGCCCTCTTGAAGCTGGCCAAGCGCGTGCCGCTCCTCGACGTCCACTTTTTCGTATCAGCGGTCTTGCTGCAGAAAAGAACAGGCGGTAACTTGGCCGAGATTCTCGATAAGTTGGCCTACGTCATTCGGGAGCGCTTCAAGCTGCGCGGAAAGATCCGTGCCATCAGTGCCCACGGCCGTATGACCGGACTAGCGCTGACGATGATTCCTGTCGGCGTCGCGGTCCTTATGTTCTATGCCAACCCGCAATATGTCAGCTTTTTTATTGAAGACGAGATCGGGAACTACATGATGGGGACGGCCATCTTCCTGCAACTGGTCGGATACGCCGTGATCCGTAAGATCGTATCGATCGAGGTTTAACTATGTCGCTAGTTGTCAGCTCACTTCTGTTCTTGCTCGTTGCCGTGCTGGGCGCGGCGCTCGGCATGAAGCTCTGGGTGAAGCCGAAAGAGGCCATCGAGCGCGTCACCGGCACCGGAATGGTGCGTGAGGAAGAGGCCCCCATTCACCCCAGCCCCGTGTTTCACGAACTGGTGAAGAAGCTCGGTAAACTCTTGCCGGTCAATCCAAAGGACCCAGGTGTCATTCAGCGCCCGAGTAGTCGGGCGGGAAGCCGAAACCCAACAGCCAAA
>CAYUZM010001036.1:0-2624 GCA_964449665.1 uncultured Solibacteraceae bacterium | reverse complement strand
GACCCGGCGCTCATCGTCGCCTCCACCGCCGTCACCTCGAAGCCGGGCCGGGCCGGGGGAAGCGAGAATAGCCCGACCCCCGAATCGAGGTCCCAGGCCGTCGTGCCCTCGGCCCCTTCCAGCGCCAGTTCGGTCAGCTTCTCAATCAGAAAGCGGTTTGTCTGAAAAAAGCTCCGGTGGCTCACGCGAAACTCGCCATATTCGAGCGACGGTTCCGTCGCGCCCGGCAAATCGAGCCCGATCCAGTCGAAGAACGACCGCGCCAGCCGCTTGTCGCCCGCGTCCAGCACGTTCACTTGCACCAGTTCTTCGTTGGTGAACAGCTCGAGCGACCGTAGGAAGTACGGCCACCGCCGCTCCTTCAGATGTCCGCGCAACACCGCAATCGCCTCGTTCAGCTTCGGCGACGAGATCGGGCACTTCTCCACGTCCACAATCTCGTGCGAGCCGCTCTCGTGAAAGCCGATCTTGCCGCTCTCAAAGTGCAGTTGGATGCGGTTGCGATAGCCCCAGTCGGGCCCCATAACGGTCCTGATTTCGTTGGGCGCCTCGAACTTGCCCACCCGCTCCATCACCTCGCGCAACACTTCTACCTTTTGCGCCACTTCGTATTCATAACTCGAGTGCTGATAGCTGCAGCCGCCGCACTTGATGAAGTACGGGCACGCCGGATCGATCCGCTCCGGTGACGGCTCCAGCACGCTCGTAATCTGCCCGCGCTTCACATGATGCCGCGCGTCCACCGGTTCCACCTGAACCAGTTCTCCCGGTAAGGCAAACGGAACCAGCACCACGCCCTGATCCGTGCGCGCCAGCCCATCTCCTCCGAAAACCCATTTCTCGATGCGGAGTTCGTTTAGGATAGGAGTTCACCTTTCTTCAGCATGAAATCACGACTTTTCTCCGGGGTACAACCAACCGGAAACCTGCACATTGGCAACTACCTGGGCGCGCTCAAGAACTTCGTACGCCTGCAGAGCAGCTATGAAAGCATCTTCTGCATTGTCGACCTACATGCAATAACAATCTACCAGGAACCAGACCAGTTGAGGGCCAAGAACCGCGAGATCGCCGGGCTGTTCCTCGCCGCCGGGATCGACCCCAGCGTATCCACTATCATCGTTCAATCGCAGGTGGCCGCGCACGCCGAACTCGCCTGGATGCTCACCTGCGTCACTCCCATCGGCTGGCTCTACCGCATGACGCAGTTCAAGGCCAAGAGCGAGGCGATTCGTGGGCGGTCCGAAACCATCTCCGAAAAGTCCGATTCACAGGACTCCATCGGCGACGGCTTGCTCCAATATCCCGTCCTCATGGCCGCCGATATCCTGCTCTACCAGGCCAAAGTCGTCCCCGTAGGCGACGACCAGTCGCAGCACCTCGAACTCGCGCGCGATATCGCCCAGCGCTTCAACTCCCTCTATGGCGAAACGTTCGTCATGCCCGAAACCAAGCTCCCCAGCGTCGGCGCGCGCATCATGGGCCTCGACGAGCCCGACAAGAAGATGTCCAAATCCGCCACCGGTTCCGGCCACGCCGTTGCCCTGCTCGACGAGCCCGCACAGATCAAGAAGAAGATCATGCGCGCCACCACGGACTCCAACCCCGCGGTCGACTTCGAGACCATGGGCCCCGGCGTCGCCAACCTCCTTGCCATCTATCAGGCTTTCGAGGAGTGCAGCGAGGAAGCCATGCGCGAGCGCTTCAGCGGCATGCGCTACGGCGACCTGAAGAAGACCGTCGCCGACAAAACCATCGAACACATCGAGCCCTTCCAGGCCCGCTACCGCGAACTCATGGCCGACCCCGCCTACCTCGACGGCATTCTGAAAGCGGGCGCCGAACGCATCCGTCCCATCGCCGATGCCACCGTTCACCTCGTCAAGGAGCGCATGGGCCTCTACACGGAAGCGCGTTAGGCCTCTCCGGCGATGGGCGCAAGCGCAGGCTACTGGCAGCTCGTTCGCGGCAACCGGAACTTCCGGCTGCTCTGGCTCGCGCAAATCGTCAGTGAAATCGGCGACTGGCTCTACGCCGTCGTGCTCTACGACATGCTGCTGCAAGGCACGGGCAAAGCCGGCCCGGTGGCCACCGCCGTCGTGCTCCAGGTATTGCCGCAGGTGCTCATCTCGCCCATCGCCGGCGTCGTGAACGACCGCCTCAGCCGGCGCACCGTCATGATTCTCACCGACATCGGCCGCTGCCTCATCATCGCCGCCATGTTGTTCGTCATTCGCGGCGGCGAGTTGTGGATGATCTACCCGCTACTGTTGCTGGAAACCTGCATGTGGGCCTTCTTCGAGCCCGGCCGCAGCGCCATCCTCCCCAGCCTGGTCAAAGGTGAACGCGAGCTGAGCACGGCCAATACGCTCTCGGCCGTCACATGGTCGTTCAACCTCGCCGTCGGCGCCGCGCTCGGCGGACTGCTCGCCGTCGCCATTGGACGCGACGCCGTGCTCGCCCTCAACTCGGTCTCTTTTCTCGGCTCGGCCTGGCTCTTGTGGCGCATCCGCTGCACGGAGTCGCACCTGGAAGCCGCGCCCCCTCTGCGCGCCCGCGAGCTCATCGACTTCGGCCCGATGGTCGAAGGCTTTCGCTACATCTGGCGCGACGCCAAACTCCTC
>CAYUZM010001035.1:0-2627 GCA_964449665.1 uncultured Solibacteraceae bacterium | reverse complement strand
CACCATGCACGCCAGCGGTGCCGAACTACGTTACGGCGAACGCACCGCCTCTATCGGAAAATCCCTGGTCGTCAAAGGCCAACTCTTTTCCCGTGAAGACCTCTATATCGATGGCGAAGTGGAAGGCTCCATCGAAATGCAGGAATCGAAGCTCACCGTGGGGCCGAACGGCCGCGTACAGGCCGGTATCAAGGCCCGCGAGATCGTCGTGCTCGGCACCATCCATGGAAATGTGGAAGTGGGCGACAAAATCGACATCCGCAAGGACGCCAAACTGGTCGGCGATATTCGCACCGTCCGCATTGTGATTGAAGATGGAGCCTACTTTAAGGGCTCGATCGACATCGCTAAACCCGAGGTCAAACCCGCCGCGCGGCCCCCGCAACCCGCCGCCGCACCGGCCCCACAACCCGCGGCCGCCACTGCCGGCGACGCCAAGCGCTAACACGCGCGGATTCGGAGACCGCGTTGTGGAAGAACCGCCTGCGGGCGTTATTTTCTGACCCCCCAGCCGCCGGGCCGGACCCGGCAAACGCCTCTTCCGCGCCCGCAACCGCCGCCGCGCCCGCGCTATTAGTTCCTAAACCCGCGCCGCGCGACATCACGCGACATTCGCACGCGCTCGAGCAAATGCTGCACATCCTGCGCGACCATCAGAATCTGCAGATCCTCGACCTCGGCGAAGTCAACCAGGACAACGTCGCCTTCCTCACATCGCTCGGCCACCGCCTCTATTCCGAAGATCTGCTGCGCACCGTGGATTCGATTTTCGGTGAAGGTGACCCCGCCATAACCCATACCTCGGGCTCCCGCCAGCAGGAGTTTTTTGAACAGGCGCTGGCCTTCCCGCAGGGCCACTTCGACGCCGCGCTCGTTTGGGACAGCTTCGAATACCTGGCCAAACCGCTCCTCGAACCTGTCATGTACCGGCTCCTGAACATTGTCCGCCCCGGCGGCGTCATGCTCGCCTGCTTCCATGCTGACGCCCGCGACCCGATGGTGCCCTTCTACAGCTACCGCATTCAAAGTGCGGGCGAGATCCAGGTGCACGCAAAAGCGCACCGGCGCCTGGTGCAGCCCTTCAACAACCGCACCATCGAACAGTTGTTCCAGCCATGCTCGAGCGTCAAGTTCTTCCTCACCCGCGATTCGCTGCGGGAAGTCCTCGTGCGGCGCTAGCGTGATCCGCCTTCGGCGCGAATGTCGCGTTCAGGAGTGAGCGAAGTTCAATGGATCGGAGGCTCACTCCATGATGTTCTTCCAGGACGGCGAGTATCCCAAGTGCGCGAAGATACTGCGCAATCAAATCATCGGAATGAAGGCGCCCTCACGAGTGGTTTCGGCGCTGTTCATCTGCATCCGAAACCGTGCGCTCGCGGAGATGGCGCTGAGCCCGGGCACCTATCCGCGCGTGATCATCCGCAAATTGACCCGCAATGGATTCTGGGCGCGCAATATTCCCGGCAACTTCAATGGCGAATGCGACCCCAACGACGTAAACTATGTCTTTCTCAACACAAGTTTCGCCGATGGCGTAGAGGAGGGGCACGTCAGCGCCCATGAGTTTGAGAAAATCCTCCTGCACGAGGTCGTGCATTGGGGCCGGTTCCACGCCGGCATGCCGGGCGAGATCGAAGGGATGGAGGCTGGCTCGCTGTTCGAGTATCTGGCCTACAAGGACAAGTACGTCGGCCACTCCGGCTTGAGTTGTCCCGAACGGCAACCCGCGGCCTAGACACGACCCGCGGCCGGTTAGCCCTGCGGCCGGTTAGCCCCGCGCCCGGCTAGCGGTACTTCCCTGCCGCCTGGTTTATTCTGACTCGAATCAGGTCGAGGAACATATCGAAGCTATCGCGGAACATGCTGACCTTGGTTCCGTCGGCATGGTTCCAGCGCACCGGAACTTCAATCGTCTTGAACTTCTTCAGGCGCGCAATGAACAGCGCCTCCACATCAAACCCGAAGCGCTCCAGTTGCAGGCGCGAAAACACCTCGCGCGCCGCGTCGCGGCGGAACAGCTTGAATCCGCACTGCGTATCCCAGAACGGCAACCCGCACACGAGCCGCATCACTAGGTTGAAGAACCGCCCTGCCGTTTCGCGGAATAGCGACTGGTGCACCCCAATCAGCCCGCGGTTGAGGGCGCGCGACCCAATAGCGACCGCCGCGCGCTCACGCTCCACGGCCGTCCACAAGGAACCAAGCTCCTCGATCGGCGCCGAAAGGTCGGCGTCGGAAAACAGTACCCACTCCCCGCGCGCCTCAAGCATCCCGTGCTTCACCGAATAACCTTTGCCGCGGTTGCCCGGGTTCCGCAGCAGGCGCACGCGCGCGTCACGCGCGGCCCACTTCTCAACTAGTGCCGCCGTCCCATCGCGCGAACCGTCGTCCACCACCAGCACCTCCGGCGTGGACCAGGCCGCGCCATCAAGATACCCCAACACCTTTTCCAGCGTGTCGGGCAGACGGGCCTCTTCGTTGTAGGCCGGGATGACAATCGAAAGCGAGGGCAATCGGCCATTATAATAGGAAGTCTCACCACTCCACCGGAGCTTTCCCTTTGTCACTGGAAGACGATCTCTTACGCCAACGCCACGACCGCATCCGCGAGATTGAAGCCCTCGGCT
>CAYUZM010001034.1:0-2631 GCA_964449665.1 uncultured Solibacteraceae bacterium | reverse complement strand
CAGCACGGGGCCGTCGGCGAGCAGGGGGGCTGATGCCGATTGGGCCGCCTGTCCCAGGCCGTAGAGCAGGTCGAGTCCGGCCTCGCTCGCGCCGATCTGCCCCATCGCGGCCACGACCGCCCAGGGCGCGGCGCCCGGCGTTCCCACGGTCTCCTCCCGCAGTACGCGCAACAGTTCACGGCCGCCCGCGGCCAGATCGCGCGCCATCTCGGCTTGCGTTACGTCCAAGATGTGGACCTGCAGTTCCACTCCGGTGGCCAGCCGCCGCATGAGGCGGAACACAGACAGGAAGTTTGCCTCCAGTTCGCGAAAGTCGGGGTGTTCGAGCACGCCTTTGACGCCGGTGGCCACCGCGCGTGCCCGTGCAGCCGCGGCGGCTTTTGTCCTCGCATCGGGTTCGCGCACCAAGTGGGGGGCTACGATCTCGTCGATCGCCGACCGCAACGCATCCTTTTGTTTGGGCGGAGGCGGAGGCAACTCACCGCCGCCGAGAATCGCGCCCAGCAGGTCGCCGCCTTCGGGCAGCGGTGGGCGTTCGTCTTCCTGAGGGGCGGGGGCGGCCGGCGCGGCCGATTCCGTGGGCACGACAAAGTCCTGCGGTACAAAGCGTTGCAAGGAATCGGGATGGAGGTCCTCAAGCGTGGAGAGCTTCAGTTGGACGGGCCCGAACTGGAGTGCCGCGCCGAGCCGCCCGGGCAGTTCGTCGATCTCCTCCACCATGACTTCGACCGGCCGCACCCCGCTCAACGTGGTGCGCTCCCGCGCGCGATTCCGTCGTCCCGAAAAGTCTCCCAACAGAAGGATGCGGAACGGCGTCTCCGACTTCGGCCGTTCCACCAGACTCACCGCCGATGAGGGGTCCATACTCAGGTTCACGGTTGCCCGTACGCTGTCGTCGATCATGGTCTTTTCCTCCAAACTGCGCAATTGCTCGCTCGATTGTGTCACTCCGCACCACACAAAAAAAGTCTTTTTTTATTACGGCTTGCAGGGGAAAAATCGCTTGACGGTGATGGGCCGCGCGGACATACTAGGTTTCGTCAGATTTCCTTCCGGAGGCTACTGCTATGGCTAGAGAAAGTGTCCACGCGAAGCTGGAACGCGTGCGGCCGCCCCGCGTACACGTCACCTACGACGTTGAGATCGGCGGAGCAATTGAGCTTAAAGAAATCCCGTTTGTCATGGGCGTGCTTGCCGATCTGAGCGGCATGCCCGAGGAGCCCCTTCCCCGCGTCAAAGAGCGGCGCTTTGTCGAGATCACTCCCGACAACTTCGACTCCGTGCTGGAAAGCATGAAGCCGCGCGTAGCCTTCACGGTGGAAAACAAGATGAGCGAAGATCCGAACGCCGGCAAGATCGGCGTCGATCTCACGTTCAAGTCGATCGACGATTTCGAACCGGCCAAAGTCGCCATGGGCGTGAAGCCGCTGCGCGAGCTGATTGAGTTGCGCACGAAGTTGAGCGATCTGGTCGGCAGCCTGCAGGGCAACGAAAAGCTGGAAACGCTGCTCACCGACGGGCTTGGCGACGACGCCAAGATGGATCAGTTGAAGGGCGAACTGGAAAAGATGAAGAAGGATAAGGAGGCATCCAATGGCTAAGAAAGAAGCCGCCTCGCCGGCTGCCGCGGCAGCCAAGACCGTCACCACGGAAGCGGCGCCGAGCCTGCTCGATTCCATCGTCGAAAACGGGCGCCTGGGCAAGGACGAAGGCGCGAAGGCGCGCGGCCGCGACATGGTGACGCAGTTCGTCGACCAGGTGCTGCAGGGCAACATGACCGTGTCCAAGGACATCGAGTCCATGATCGAGTCGCGCATCGCGCAGATCGATCACCTGCTTTCGCTCCAGCTCAACGAGATTCTGCACCACCCCAAATTCCAACAGTTGGAATCCACGTGGCGCGGCATCCGCCACCTCATTGAACAGTCCGAAACCGGTGTGATGCTGAAGATCAAGCTCTTCAACATCAACAAACGCGAACTGCTGCGCGATCTGCAGCGCGTGCCCGAGTTCGACCAGAGCAACATGTTCAAGAAGGTGTACGAAGAGGAGTTCGGCGTTTTCGGCGGCGAGCCTTTCGGCGCCATGCTGGGCGACTACTACTTCGGCAAGGGTCCGGAAGACATCGAACTGCTCGAGCGCATGAGCCAGGTGGCCGCCGCGGCCCACGCTCCGTTCGTCACGGCGACCGCGCCGGAGATGATGAACCTCGAAAGCTTCACGCAGCTCGACGCTCCGCGCGACCTGGCCAAGGTGTTCGACACCACCGAATACGCGCGCTGGAAGGGTTTCCGCCTCTCCGACGATTCGCGCTACGTGGCCCTCACGATGCCGCGCGTGTTGATGCGCGTGCCTTACGGCCGGGCGACCAAGCGTATTGACGAGTTCAACTACGAAGAGAACATCACCGGCGTGGACCACGAGAAGTATCTCTGGGGCAACGCGGCCTACGCGCTCGGCGCCCGCATGACGCAGGCGTTCGCGCGCCACGGCTGGTGCGCGGCCATCCGCGGCGTGGAAGGCGGCGGCCTTGTGGAAGGCCTGCCGGTGCACACCTTCACCACCGAACAGGGCGACGTATCGCTCAAGTGTCCCACCGAGACGATCATCACCGACCGCCGCGAAAAGGAG
>CAYUZM010001033.1:0-2631 GCA_964449665.1 uncultured Solibacteraceae bacterium | reverse complement strand
GGGCGCCGATTCTCGGCACGTCATCGGCTGCCGACATCGTTCGTTCGGCCTCGGCCAGCACGCTGATCGAACAGACGGCGACCAACGTCTTCTTTCCGAATCCGAAGGCCGACGACGAGAGCTACGCCCGCGCCTTTCGGCTCTCCGAGCGCGAAGTTGCCTGGATCCGCTCTACGGTTCCGGAAAGCCGATCGTTCCTGATCAAGCACGGACGGGACAGCGTGATCGCCAAGCTCAACCTCGCCGGACACCACAAACTCCTCAAGCTCCGCCAGATGGTCCCCTTCGGAGCCGAATTCCATTCGGAGAACCTGGGCCTCTTCCTCTTCGTCCTCACCGAAAAACTCAGCGCCAAGGAGCGCGCCTCGCTGGTCAAGTACCTCGGCATCCCCAAGGAAGACCTCGGCACCACCGCCAAGCTCGACGCCAGTTCCAAGAAGCTCGAATCGACCCTCAAATCGGCCAAGCTCAACAAAGCGTCCCTGGTCTACCAGACCCTCCTCGCCGCCCCCGGCGAACAGGTGCTCTACCTCGCCTACAAGTCCACCCAGCGCCTCGTCCAGGACCGCATCAAAAAGCACCTCACGCAGTATCTGCCCGGCGTCCTCGAAATCACCGAACAGGAAGTCGTCAACTGGAGCAACCTCAATCCCGACGACCCCAAGTTCGCCCAAAAGCGCAAAGACTACATCCTCGGCCGCCTCGACGGCCGCATCCGCAAACCGGCGCCCGAGCCAATCCCCGAACCCGAACCGCCGCAATCCGGCCGCATGCTCCGCCAACCCAGCGCCGCGCGCGCTGTGCGCTAACCCCGACGCCGCATCCTGTGGACGGCGGCGAGCAGCAAGCCCAAGCCGGTCAGCGCAAACGTCGCTGGTTCCGGCGTCAGTTGAACTTTCCGCGCCTCATACAGGTGGTCGGCAACTTTGGCGGCCGTCCCGAGCTCCACAGAGGATAGCCGCACCCATGCCAGCATGTCGATTCGGGTAATCTGATGAAGGCCTCGTGTCACCGGAAGCCAAGTTGTTCCCAGTGATCTCCCATCCTCGAACGACTCGAACGACAAGATCCCATCCCGCGGCGCATCGATCAATAGGTCCGCGAAAATACCTGCCGAACCCTCGGCTTCCCATCCTACGGGCGATGGTCCCGTGCAATCGGTGTCGTAGCAATCAACCGTGATGATGGCTTCCGCATGGGCCCATGCTGAGGCCGAGCCAGGTCCGCTCGCTCCACCGGCGTAGGCAAATACGACGCTGCGCGCCTCCCACAGCCCGGTGTATATCCCGTCGGAACGTCCATCACCCGTGGTGCAACCGGTGCCTTCGCAATCCGCGGATTGCACGATGTTCCGCGACCAATCACCGGCGTTCATAGCGTAGGAATCCGGTCCAAAGAATGGCGTCAAAAATACCGCGAAAACGAAAGTATGCATACGTCTTCACTCCCTTATCCAGCCATCATCATCGGGAGTGTTTCATCCCAATGCAAGGGAGTCCGCGTGCGCACGGCCCGCACCGGCTAGGGCAACTGCATCGTCCGCGCCGCCCCATTCCCCGCCACCACGCGCGGCTTCCCTTCGCCTACCTGCTGGCGCCACATCGCGTAATACAGCCCCTTGTTCTCCAGTAACTCGTCATGCCGCCCGAACTCCACAATCCGCCCGCGCTCCAGCACATAAATCCGGTCCGCATGCATCACCGTCGAAAGCCTATGCGCGATCAAGCAAGTGATCGCATCCCGCCCCGCCGCCACACTGCGAATCGTCTGGCTGATCTCCTCCTCGGTCAGCGAATCGAGCGACGAAGTCGCCTCGTCAAACACCAGCAGCTCCGGCTTCCGCAACAACGCCCGCGCAATCGAAAGCCGCTGCTTCTCGCCGCCCGACACCTTCACGCCGCCCTCGCCAATCACCGTGTCGAGCCCCTGATCCGCCCGCGCCAGCAGGCTCTCCACCGACGCCTGCGCCAGCACCTTCTGGCACTCCTCGTCCGTCGCCCCAGGACTCACAAACAACAAGTTCTCCCGGATCGTCCCCGAGAACAACTGCGCATCCTGCGTCACGAAACCAATCCCCTCGCGCAGCCCATCCACATCAATCTGGTCCTCCGCCGTGCCGTTGTAGTAAATGTGCCCCGACTTAGGCCGGTACAACCCCACTAACAACTTCACCAGCGTCGTCTTACCCGCGCCCGACGGTCCTACGAACGCAATCGTCTCGCCCCGCTTCGCCGTGAAAGTAATCCCCTCAATCGCCGGACCCGATGCCGTCTGGTGCTGGAACGTCACGTTCTCAAACGCCAGCGTTTGCAGAGGCCGCACGCTCACCGGATGCTCCGGCCGCGGCTCGGGCGGCAGCTTCAGAATCGCCTCGAAGTTCCCCAGCGAAACCTCCGTCTCGCGGTAGACGTTAATCACGTTCCCCAGCTCCTGCAGCGGTCCAAAGATAAAGAACGAGTAAATGAACAACGAGAAGAACTGGCCCACGGTAATCTGCTGCGAAAAGATCAGGTACAGCATCAGGAACATGATCGAAGTCCGCAGAAAGTTCACGATGGTGCCTTGAATGAAACTCAGACTGCCCAGATAGCGAATCTTCTTCATGAGCGGGTCTTCTATCTCGGCAATCTT
>CAYUZM010001032.1:0-2634 GCA_964449665.1 uncultured Solibacteraceae bacterium | reverse complement strand
GGGGCCCGGTTGCCCGGGGGAGCGGTTTCGCGGCCGAAGGGTTCGACCAGCCGCAGTTGGAGGGCGGGGGCGCCGGGTTGTGCGGCGCCGCCGCCGGCGATCTGTTCGATGCGGGCGGCGCGGAGCGGGTTCGGGGCGGCGGTGCAGGCAAGGAATAGAGCGAGGAGGGCAGCGCGAGTCATCCTGACAGAGAACGATAGCACGCGCCGCCGCGGGCTTTCCGGCGGCCCGGGGGATGACGGCACTCCGGCCGCGGCGCAGCTATTCGGGCCGCGGCGCAGCCATTCCGGCCCCCGCGCAGCGATTCCGGGCGCCGCGCAGCCATTCCGGCCGCTGCGCGCCTACTGTGGCCGCATCGCGCCGACTGTGGCCGCCGGGGGATGGCTGCTTTCCGGCCGCTGCGCAGCCATTTCGGCCGCCGCGCGGCAACGGTGGCTGTGTCGCGCCTGATGTGGCCGCCGCGCGCCTACTGAAAGGCGAGTTCGTGGGCGAGGGCCGGGCGTCCGGATTGCGGCAGGCGGCCGGCGAGTTCGCGGGCGATGGAGCGGTACTTGTCGCTCATGAGGCTTTCCGGTTGCAGCCGGATCATCGTTTGGCGCAGCGATTCGCAGAGACAGCAGCCGTCGGCGTCCGGCGGCAGGACGTCGAGCAGCGGCATTTCCAACTCTTCTTCCAGGCGGTCAAGCGGGGGCGGAACGCCGATGGAGGCGCGGTTGACGATGGCGAGAGTCATTGCGTCGCGGGAGACGCCCCAGGCGAGCAGTTCGCCGCGTACGGTGCGCACGGCGGCGACGCAGGCCGGTGTGCGCTCGGCCACCAGAACAACCTGGTCGGCCAGCACGGCGGCGGCTCGCGCGGCCTCGCGGATGTCGAGCGAGAGGTCGGCAACCACGGCCTCCGAGCCCGCGCGCAGGGCGTTCAGAATGGCGCCGGCATGGGCTCCGGTGAGCGGGTGCGGTTGCAGGACGGGCGCGGAGAGAACGCGCAGCTTTTCCAGATGGTCGGGCGGCCAGAGCACCGATTCCACGGCGGCGCGCGTCGAGCGTTCGGGCGGGTGGGGCAGAAGCAGTTCCAGGCCGGAACGGCGGGCGGGTCCGCGCAGCCGGCCGGAAAGGACGCCAAAATCGGGGCGCATCTCGGCCAGGGCCACGGTGCGCATCTCCGACAGCGCGGCGGCGGCGTTCAGGGCCAGCGTCGAGGTTCCCACGCCCCCTTTGACGCCGAGCATCGCGATGAGACCGCCGCCCGGCGGACGGTTCAGTCCGCGGCCGGCCGGATTGCGTGGCGGCGAAGGAGCGGCGCCGGAAACGCGCGCGGCCAGCGTGGAGGAGTTCTCAGGCGTGAGCGCGGCCTCCGGGCCGGCATGGGCTTCGCCCGCGGGCGGCGCGACAAGCAGCAGGACGTGCCCCGCCTCGCGGCGGAACTGCGCCAGGGCATCCTGATAGCCGGCCGAAGCCTCGCCCCCGGAGTCGAGCAGAATGGCGTCGACGCCCCCACCGGCCACGCGGGCCATGGCCGTGGAGGCGCGTCCGATCGATTGCACGCGGATGCCGGCGGCGGTGCACTCGGCGAGGGCGTCCAGCAGCCATTGCGACGAGTGGGCGGGATGAACATGAAGCACGAGCATGAGGGCGGCTCCTTTGTCTTCCGGCTATCGCGTATGGGTCTCCAGCGCGGCCGGTTCCTTGGCCCTTTTCAGGCGTCCCCCCAAGGTGAGCAGATGAGAGATCGCGCTTTCACGCGCGGGCGCCGCTTCGGCCACCCCGGCCAGGCGGTGGGCGAGCGCGGAGACGGCCGAGCGGTAGGACGAGGTGCGCGCCACCAGGCGGCTCTCCATCATCGCCTCCTTCATCTCGGCGGCGCTTTCGGGCAGCAGCACGGTGGGCACGCCGGCGAACATGCGCTCCATGTCGCGCTGCGAGAGCGAGCCTTCGCGGCCGGTAATCGACACGGCCAGCCGGATCTTATGCGCCCCGATCTCCATCTGGCGCGTCAGCTCCAACATGCGGCGGGCCTGGTTGAGGCTGGCGACATGGTCGGTGGTGACCAGCACGATGTGGCTCAGGATGGGCAGCATGGCCGAGGTGACCGGGTTCAGCCGTCCGAGGTCGAGCACGGTCCATGGATAGTAGAGGCGCACGAAATGGAACAGTTGGACCAGTTTCTCCGGCGTCGGTCCGGCCGCGCCCATCAGGTCGGAGGATTCGAGCACGTGGAGGTTTTCCGGTCCCGTGGTGACGATCGAGTTCCAGCAGGCGCGGTCGAGATGGCTCATGTTGGAGACCGCGTCGGCGATGGTGCGCCGCGCGGGCAGACCGAGCAGAAAGGAGAGGGAATTGGCCTGCAGGTCGAGGTCGGCCAGCAGCGTGTCCTGCAGGGTCACCCGCCCGACCTCGGCGGCGAGCGTGCAGGCGAGCGTGGAGGCGCCCACGCCGCCTTTGGCGCCGAGCAGGCCCACCAGGCGCGACTTCTCCTGCTGGTCGCCGGACGCACCCGCCGAGCGCGCGCTTTGGCGCAGCACTCCGTGCAGCAGAGCGCGCGACAGCACGCGGCCATCGCAGACCTCCTTTACCAGGTAGTCCTGCGCGCCGTCTATTCCAAGGGGACGAACGATTTCGACGGCTTCCCGGCGCC
>CAYUZM010001031.1:0-2635 GCA_964449665.1 uncultured Solibacteraceae bacterium | reverse complement strand
GCAGCAACTGAAAATGTCCCTCGCGATCGATGTGCAGCAGCTTCACTCCGCGCGGGGAAGCGGCGGTGGCGAACCAGCCGTTGTTGTGCGCGTCGGCGACCAGCCCGATCAGGCCGCCGAGTCCGGGAACGGCCAACTCTCGCGTGGCGGGAACATTTGCCGTCGCCGCGTTGAGCGCGATCAAGAGGATTCGTGCCTTGTGCGGATCGTGCAACGGTACAGCGGCCTCGGCGCCATCGGCCGAGAGCGCCCAATCACCGAGGATCGGCGGAGCCCATGCGGTACGCGCCAGCTCTTTACCGCGCCCGCGCACGGGATCGAGTTCCCAATAGACATACTGCCGATTCTCAATCGTGCGCAGTACACAACCTTTACCCGCCGAGAGCGCGCAGCGGAACTCATCGTACTGGCCCGTGGGGATGCGCTGCGCCGGTCCGCCGCGAATGGGCACGCGCATGAGTTCCTGATTGGCCCGGGCCTCGGCGGAGCCGTCGCGAAAAAAACAATAGAGGACCCACTGCCCATCGGAAGACAGCTGCGGCATAATCTTCGAACCATTTTCGGTGGCCAGCGGATAGGCAAGGCGGTTGTCGATTGCCTGGTAGTAGAGATCCCATCCGGTCTTGCCGGGCTTTTCGAAGATTACCGCGCTGCCATCGGCGGTCCATGCGTGAGGATATTCGGGGACATCCTCTTGCGTTAACCTCAACACGCCCTGCAGCGAGCCGTTCGCGGGCTCGGCGAGGTAAATGTCCGACTGGCTGGTTTGGACGAGAAAGCCAACAAAGCTTCCATCGGCGGAGCAGGAGATTCCGGCAAGGTACTTCTCCTTCCACCCGGTCAGGCGCCGCGGGCGTCCTATCGCCTTGCCCGTGTTGCGATCGGTGCGCAGCTCCCAGACGTTGAAATCGTGGCCGCGGTGCTCTTCAGGCTGGAGAAAGAGCATGCGGCCATCGGCTAACACGCAACCCGACGTCACGCCCACCGCGGTTGTCTCCACGATTTTGCCGGAGAGATCCACCGTTTCCAACGTTCGCTCAAAGTTATTCTCGCCATCGTCACGCGTGTGGCGGTCGACCGAATCCGTCATGTGATGGCGCCGCTGGTAGGAAAGGCGGCGGCTATCGGCCGAAAAGGCAATGAAGGGAAAGGTGTCGGCGCTGCCGCCGATCACAAGCCTGCGCGCATCCGCACCGCTGGCCTTCATGACCCAGATTTCGGTTTCGTCGCCGCTGGTGAACGCGATCAGTCGACCATCGGCCGATGCGATGCCGCGACGAGCGTCCTCACGGAGCATGCGGAGTTGGGAATCGGAGGGATCTTCAGACCACAACCTATGAGCGCCCGAATCGGATTCTCCGCTAATGAGAATCTTCTCGCCCGTTCCGATCCACGAGATCGTTTCGATGATTGTCCTCTCGGGCGCCCGAAGAAGTTTCCTGCCGTTGTTCTTGAGGTCCTGCACGACGACGGCTGCGCCGAGTTCCGCGTAGGCAAGCCTGCTGCCGTCCGGAGACACGGAGGCCGCGGTCACGCGGTTTTCCGCGAGAGTCGCGGTGAGACGCTGAAGGGCGGGATCCTCCCTGTCCTTTTCGCCGGCCACAAACCGCCAGGTGAGGACGCCGGCCAAGATGACGAAAATGAGCGCGCCCCAGATCCCGATTCCGGATGAGAATCGTCCGAAGCTGGTGTCGCTGAGCGTACGCTCGAAGGTGGCCAGTCTTGAATCGCCGGGCGGTGGAGCCGACGGCCCGCCGGTCCGGGCGGCGAGAAGGCGCGAGGCCAGACCGCCAGGGGTCGCACAGCTCGATCTCCCGGGGAAAGAACAATCCTCCAAGGCCGCCCTCAGATCGGCGGCGGACTGGTAGCGGTCAATCGTTACCTTGCATAGGCAACGCGCGATGACGCGCTGCATCTCGGGCGCACATTCAATGGGAGCGGGCTCATCGCGCAGAATGGAGGCGAGCACGGAAAGCGCATCCCTTCCGGGAAAAGCCTTCCGCCCGGTGAGCAATTCATAGAGCAACGAACCGAACGAGAAGATGTCCGACCGCGCGTCCACCGCGCCGCCTTGGGCCTGTTCGGGCGACATGTAGTACGGGGTGCCCAGGATCGTTCCCTTCTGTGTTTCCGAAAGGGTCTTGCTGTGCTGGGACCGGGCCCGCACTTTCGCCAGTCCAAAGTCCAGCAGTTTGATTCCGGACCTGGTGAGCAGGATGTTGTCTGGCTTCAGGTCGCGATGCGTAATACCCTTCTCGTGCGCCGCGGCGAGGGCGTCACAGATTTGCAAAGCATAGGGGAGCACCTCTTCGATCGAGGCGGGCCCGCGCAGCGGTGTGCCATCGATGTACTCCATCACGATGTAGTTCGGGCCCACGTCGTAGAGCGTGCAGATATTCGGATGGTTCAACGCGGCCGCGGCCCTCGCTTCACGTTTGAAGCGTTTGTCGAACTCATTCGCGGATACCTTCAACGCGACGATCCGGTTGAGGCGAGTGTCACGGGCCTTGTACACCTGGCCCATGCCGCCCCGGGCGATGGGCGCGAGAATCTCGTATGGCCCCAGCAACGATCCTGGAGCCAGTGCGTTCATGCGGCACCGCCCCCTGCTTTCGCGCGTGTGACGTCGACCGCG
>CAYUZM010001030.1:0-2637 GCA_964449665.1 uncultured Solibacteraceae bacterium | reverse complement strand
CTGGCGTACGCGATTATGTACGCGGCGTCGGGTCCGATTTGCGACCGGCTGGGGACGCGGAAGGGGTTCGCGGTGTTCATCGCGCTGTGGTCGGTGGCGGCGGTGGGTCATGCGACGGCGGTGGGAAAGTGGTCGCTGGCGGGCTGGCGGTTTCTCTTGGGGTTGGGCGAGCCGGGGAACTGGCCGGCGGCGGCGAAGGCGGTGGCGGAGTGGTTCCCGGTGGAGCAGAGGGCGCTGGGGATTGGGCTGTTCAACGCGGGATCGTCGTTGGGTTCGGCGCTGGC
The DNA here is from genome assembly GCA_964449665.1 of uncultured Solibacteraceae bacterium. Taxonomy (GTDB): domain Bacteria; phylum Acidobacteriota; class Terriglobia; order Bryobacterales; family Bryobacteraceae; genus JAFLBB01. The sequence continues at coordinate 2,353 of CAYUZM010001030.1, read as the reverse complement.
GCCTCCGGTGGTGGCGTATTTGACGTTGAACTATGGGTGGCGGAGCGCGTTTGTCGCGGTGGGGGCGCTTGGGTTCGTTTGGTTAGTGGCGTGGCTGGCGCTGTATCAGCCTCCACATTTGAGTAAGTTCATCACGGAGCGGGAGTGGAAGTTCTTGCAGGGGAAGGTGCGGCCTCCGGAAGAGGCCGTTCCGGTGAAGTTACCGGCTGGGGAGTGGCTGCGGGTACTTCGGATGAAGGAGTGCTACGCGCTGGTGGCGGCGCGGTTCTTCACGGACCCGGTGATGTACTTCACGATTTTCTGGTTGCCGGAGTATTTACGCAAGGAGCGGGGGTTTGACTTAGCGATGGTGGGTAAGTATGCGTGGGTCCCGTTTATTTTTGGCGACATCGGGTACATCTTTGGCGGATGGGTGTCGGGGCACTTGATCCGGCGGGGGTGGCCGTGGATCAAGGCGCGGACGGCGGTGCTGGTGTTGGGCGCGTCGATGATGCCGGTGGCGATTCTGGCGCCGAGGGTGCCGGAGGCATGGATGGCGATTGCGGCGACGTGCGTGGCGATGTTGGGGCACGCGCTTTGGATTTCGAACTTACTCACGCTGCCGACGGACATGTTCCCGGCGTCGCGCGTGGGGACGGCGAGCGGGCTGTCGGGGATGGGCGGCGCATTGGGCGGGATGCTGGCGAATATGGGCACCGGGTATGTAGTGGCGTCTTATGGTTACACACCGGTCTTCTTAGTAGCGGGGTTGATGCATCCGCTGGCTCTGGGGATTGTGAGTTGGTTGTTGCTTCGTTATTGGTGGCGGCCTAACCGGCCGGGCTGACGCGGCCGAGGCGCGAGTGGACGTCATCTCATCGCGCGTTGGGCGGCGATGTGCATCATGGTGTGCGGGATGTAGCCGTGGACGGCGCCGACGACGTTCTTGCCGGTTTTGGGCAATGACGAATCGAAGGGCGGCCCCCAGCGTTCGCGCGCCATGGGGAAGTAGTTTTGCGAGGCGAGCATGGGGAGCGACTGTTCGGGCACGGAACCCTGATAGAAGCGAACGGAGTTGCCAGCGTGAAGCTGTTTGGAGGCGGCCTTCGAAGAGGAGATGATGCCGTCGAAGTCGATGACCTTGCGGACGCGGCCCGATCCGGCGGCGGCGCGGAAGCTGGCCGAGTAGGCGATTCCGGCGCTGAAGCTGGCGACGACGAGGGAGTTGACGGAGACGGGCGGGGCGTTGGCGGAGTTGGGTCCGGCGGTGACGTGCCCGAGGATTTGGCCGAAGATCTTGTCCCAGTTGCGCGGCAGGATGCCGCAGGAACCGGCCGCGGAGTTGGTCATGATGGGCATGATGAGAATTTGGCCGGTTCTGGCGGCGCAGAAAAGTTTGGACATGAGGTCGTCCATGTAGTGGAAGAGGCCGTCCCAGCCTGCTTTGGATTTGTAGGCTTTGTCGTCGTAGCCGGCCTGGCCGGGCAGGGGATGAAAGAAGAGCAGGACGTCGCGGGGAGCGGTTACGCCTTCGGGCACGACGACACCGAACCAGTTGGGGACGACATCTTCGAAGATCTGGAAGTACTGCACGCTGCCGCTGCCGGAGACCGAGGTCCACTCGAACACCTTGTCGTGGGCGAGCGAGGCTTCGACCGGTGAGTAGGCGTCGCCGCCGACGTGGCTGGCGCGGCCGTTGGGAGGCGCCATGCGGGAGACGTTGAGCTTCAGTTGGACTTCGGCGACGGGCCGGAATTCGAGTTGGACGGTATCCCAGGTTTCCCACTTGACGGTGTTGGCGAAGAGCTTGTCGCGGACGACGGATTTCTTGCGGGCGCTTGGTTTGACGGTGACGGTCCAGAGGCTGGAATCGCCCGCGCTGCCGGTGGGGACGATCATGAGGTCGTCACCTTCGTTGGCGACAAAGAGGGGCTGGCCGTTGAAGTCGACTTTGCCCCAGACGCCGATGATGATGGCGTTGCCGTTCACAATGACGGTTTGTCCGGAAATGCGCTCTCCACTGGGGTGCTTGTGGAAGTGGGACATAGCGCAAGGATAGCGGGGCCGGAGGCGGAGCGCTATCGAATTTCGGAGACGGGGCTCCGATTGGGCGATGGTGCGTTAGGCCGCGGCTTTCTTGTTGGCGCAGCAGTGTTTGTATTTGCGGCTGGAGTTGCAGGGGCACGCCGCATTGCGGCCGGGCGCTATCCGCGCGGCATTCGCGACCACGGCGCGAGAGGGTGTTGCGGTGTTTTGCGTGGGCGCCATGTGGCGGGTGACGGTTTCCACCTTGGCGCGATAGTCAGCTTCGAGTTGGGCGGCCGCGCCTGCGGCGGCGAGTTTGTAGTGGTCGAGTTGGGGGTCCAGGGGAGGG
>CAYUZM010001029.1:0-2643 GCA_964449665.1 uncultured Solibacteraceae bacterium | reverse complement strand
CTTGCCTTTCGGCGGATAGCTGGCGAACTTGACGGCGTTCTTCACCTTTTCGACGCTTTCGACCATGGGGAGGATGATGCCGAGTGCGCCCATGTCGGTGGCCTTTTGGATATCGCCCTCGGTGGCGTCGGGCACGCGGACGAACGGAATGGCGGGCGCACCCTTGCAGGCCATGATCATGTGAGCCACGTCCTGATAGCTGAGCGGGCTGTGCTGCATCTCGATCCACAGGCCGTCGAAGCCGGAGTTGGCCATGGCGCAGTAGGTGTCCGGATCGGGCACGGAAACCGTGCCGAGGACGACCTGTTTGCCTTGGGCGAGCTTGGTCTTAACGGTGTTGAGCATCTTGGCGGATGGGGCCTGGGCGAGCAGGCTCGAGCAACTCAGCGCGAGAGTGGCGAATCCGAGAAGGGTTTTAGTCATGGCCATTGTGGGCTCCTTTGGGATGTCAGGAATTATACGTGGAAACGGGGCGTCGCGTGGGAGGCTGGGAGGAGCAAAAAAATATTTGCGGAAAGTTGTCGAAGTGGCCGCGGCTCGTTCGACGCTTCCATAGAGCCGGTAAACCGGCTCGGTTGGGCCGGGACCCGGCGCAACGCCATATAAGGAGATGGAATCATGCGTTTCATGATGATTGTGAAGGCGACCAAGGAGTCCGAGGCGGGCGTGATGCCCGGACCGGAACTGCTGGAGGCGATGGGGAAGTTCAATCAAGAGATGATCGACGCGGGCGTGTTGCTGGATGGCGCGGGGTTGCAGGCCAGCTCAAAGGGGGCGCGGGTGCGGATTGGCACGGAGAAACGCACGGTGATTGACGGACCGTTCGCCGAAATTAAGGAGCTGATTGCGGGCTACTGGGTGCTGCAAGTGAAGTCGAAGGCCGAGGCGATTGAATGGGCAATGCGCTGCCCTTCGCCGCATCCGGGGCAGGAGACCGAGATCGAGCTGCGGCAGTTTTTCGAGATGGAAGATTTCGGGCCGGCGGCAGACGGCGAGGCGCGGGCGTAGCGGCGGCGGAAGGAATCAGGAGAGAACCATGCAATTGATCATGATGCACAAGACCAATGCCGATAATGAGGCGGGGCTGCCTCCGAGCCAGGAGTTGATGGCGGGGATGGGCGCGTTGTTGGGAGAGATGATGGCGACGGGTTCGTTCCTTGCGGGCGAAGGGCTGCGGCAGAGCGCGCTGGGCGTGCGGCTGAAGTTCACCGGCGGCGAGCGCACGGTGACGCCCGGGCCGTTCCAGGGTTCGAACGAGTTGGTGGCCGGATTTGCGATCGTGCGGGTGAAGTCGATTGTGGAAGCGGTGGAGTGGGCGACGAAGTTTGCGGGTGTGGTGGGCGATTGCGAGCTTGACGTTCGCCCGGTGAATGAGCCGTGGGACCTCGGCATGTGCCCGAAGCCCGAAGGACTGGAAGGCGTGCGGTACATGATTGCGCATAAGGCCGACAAGAACTCCGAAGCGGGTGTTTCGATGGCGGCCGGGCGGGAAGCGGAGATGGGCCGCTTGATGGAGGAGATGACGAAAGCCGGCGTGCTGCTGGGCACGGTGTCGATTCAGCCAAGCTCAATGGGCGTGCGGATGAAGTTTGTGGGCGGCAAGCATACGGTGACCGATGGGCCGTTTGCGGAGTCGAAGGAGCTGATTGCCGGCTATTGCATTGCGGAGATGGAATCGCTCGAAGCGGCCATTGAATGGGCGCCGCGCTTTGCAAACGTCGTGGGCGATGTGGAAGTGGACATCCGCCCTCTGTACAATTTTTCGAGCTAAGGAGAAGAAACCGTGCTGAAGAAAATTGCGATGGTGCTGGCGGTGATGGTGCTCGCCATATTGAGCTTTGCCACGACGAAACCGGACACGTTTGCGATGGAACGTTCGGTGACCGTGCAAGCGCCGCCGGAAAAGATCCTGCCGCATGTGGCCGATTTTCATGCGTGGGCGGCGTGGTCGCCATGGGAGAAGTTGGACCCGGCGATGAAGCGGGCCTACAGCGGGGCGGCGAGCGGGAAGGGGGCCGTGTATGAATGGGAGGGCAATGGCGAAGTGGGGCAGGGGCGCATGGAGATCATCGACGCGAACCCGGTTTCCGGCCGCACGATCAAATTGGACTTAATCAAAGCGAATGAGGGGCACAATGAGGCCGACGTGCACGTCGGGCCGGAGGGCAACGCGACGAAGGTTACCTGGGCGATGCATGGGCCGAACAACTACCTATCGAAGGTGATGCAGGTGTTCCTGGATATGGACAAGATGCTCGGCGCATATTTTGAGAGCGGGTTGGCGGATTTGAAGACGGCGGCGGAGAAGTAGCGCGGGAGCCGCGGCGGCGGTTGCGGCGGGGTTGTGGATGCGGCGGCGGTTCCGGCAGCGGTTGCGGCGGGGGCGGGAAAGCTGGTGTGATCGGTAGCTGTGGCGGCTACCGATACGCACCGGGCGATTGATGCGGTTTGGAGGATTGAGTCGGCGCGCGTGATTGCCGGGCTGGCGAGGATGGTGCGCGATGTGGGTCTGGCCGAGGAACTGGCGCAGGATGCGCTGGTGGCGGCGCCGGAGCAGTGGCCGAAGTCGGGGGTGCCGGACAGTCCGGGCGCATGGCTGCTGGCGGCGGAGCAGAATCGGGCGATCGATCAACTGCCGCGGAA
>CAYUZM010001028.1:0-2643 GCA_964449665.1 uncultured Solibacteraceae bacterium | reverse complement strand
GGGGGGCAGGGGGCCATTGCGGGTGGGGTGGGAACGCGGGTCGCATCGAGGGTTGCGCCCATGCGCGAGAGTAGGAACAGAAACGCCGCTTCGTAGAGCAGATCGCCAGGCGCGGATTGCACGTGGAACACGTTGGCGCCGCGGTCGAGGATGGCCAGCGCGCGGCCGCCGTAGTCGAGGAACTTCAGCGAGCCCTGCGTGACGGCGATATTGCGGGGTGTATAGACGGAAGCCACCGACGAGGGCACGCCGCTGTAGTCGGGCTCGGCGGGAGTGAGGCGAATTTCGAGCGTGCCGGGCGCCGGTTCGCTTTGAAAGAACGCGAAATCGTTGGCGAGGCCTTCGGTGGCTGTGGTCTCCCCCGTGGACGTCACGCGAAAGCGGAAACCATAAACGTTGAAGTGTCCTCCGTCGATCAAACTTTCCTCCAAGCCCAATTGAGCGCCGGAACCCTGATTCGCCGGCCGCCTGGCGGGAACTCACTCTGGAGCGTTGCGCGAGGGGTGACGTGGGCGAATGGATTCAGGCTGTGTGCGGCGACTCATACAAATATAACGTTGTTTGGACGCGTGGCGGGGTTGGATGCGTGGTGGGATTGGGGATGTGGCGGGTTTAGTCGTGTGATGGCGGTTGGGTGCGCGACGGGATTGGGTGCGCGATGGGATTGGGTGTGCGATGGGATTGGGTGTGCGATGGTAGTTTCGCGCGCCGCAGGGCGTGGGGGTGTCCGGTGCTACTTTACTCCACGGGTGAAACTGCTGATAATCTTTTCGTAGCGAAACCGCCTGGTATCGCCGTCTTGAGGAGGGTTTTGTGAACCGCAGAGACTTTGTCGCTCTCTCAGCCGCCGCGCCAATGGCCGGCTACGCCGCCGCCGCGCCGGCACGCCTGGACCGGATTCCGGTGCGCAAGGTGGGCCGGGTCGAGATCGCGTTCAAGTCGCCGGCCGCGCGGCCGAACGGGTTGCAGGCGACGCGCGACGGCCTATGGATCATCGATCAGGGGCCGCGCAACCAGGCGCACCTGGTGGCTTACAAAGACGGGAAGGTAATCAAGGGGTTCGATACGGAGACACAGGCGTCGAGCGGCATCACCTTTGACGGCGAGGCGCTGTGGATCGGCTCGACGTACAGCCGCGAGATTGTGAAGTGTGACGCCAATACGGGCAAAGCCATTGAGAGGCACTTCACGCCGGGCGCGGGCGTGATCTACAAAATGGCGGGCGATGCGCCGGCGCGATCCAGCCCGGTGCCCGAACACATGCGGCAGCCGGCGCCGGCCGCGCCGCCGCCGAAGCCCGACGCGCCGAAACGCGTGGGCGGATATCAGATGGGGCAGTCCAGTTCGACGGCGCCGGGCACCGGAGCGCATGGGCAGGAGTGGCGCGACGGCAAGCTGTGGTTTACCGTGCCACCGTCGCGCGAGGTGTACCGGATCGATCCCAAGTCGTGGGTGGTGGAGGCGAAGTTTCCCACGGCGGGCAACCGTCCGCACGGCATCGGCTGGGAAGGCAAGTATCTCTGGGTGACCGATTCGAACCTGAACGCGTTCTTCAAGCACGATCCCGAAACCGGCGCGATGGTGGAAAAGATTCAATTGGCCGACAACGATCCGCTTCCGCATGGCATGACCATTTGGGAAGGCTGGATGTGGTACTGCGACGACGTCGGGATCGTGTGTAAGTTCAAGTTGTAGAGGCGCGGCTATGCCGCCGTGGAAGCGGCGCCGTCCCTCGTTTTCCGGGCCTCGGTTTGCGGGGCCTGGTGCGATTCGACGAACCAGAGCATCTTGTCGACGGCGCGCGAGATATCGACGAACAGATCCGAGGTATCCATGTCGCCGGCCTTTTCGGCCGTGTCGATCGCCTCGCGGACGTTTTTGCCGAAGGCGGCGAGGCTGGACGCCATGGCCTCTACGTGTTCGTCGCCAGCGGCGACGTTCAGAGGATACTCTTCGAGCGAGGACGCTTTGGCTCCGGCGCGCAAGGTGCCCAGGACCTCGCCGCCGAGTTGAGCGGAGCGTTCGGCGATCTCATCGGCTTGTTGTTCCGCCATCGAGGCCACCTTGTCGAACAACTCATGCAGCGAGAGAAATCGCGCGCCCCGGACGTTCCAGTGCGCATGCTTGGCATGTGAGTAGAGATCCATCACGTCGGCCAGGCGGGAATTGAGTAGCTCCGCCATCTGACGGCGCGCTTTGATGGGCAGATCGTTCTTGGTTTGAATCATGCGTATGCTCATGCACAGGAGCGGAGCATGTGGCGTGCCGTTCGTGCATTGCCGCCGTATTTCAGCAAGATCGCGTTACGGGTAAGTGAGTAGACACGCGAGAAGCGGCTGCTGTTACATGGGCGCGCAAGTAACTTCCTGAAGCGCCCGCGTCCGGCAATTGATGGAAGAAGCGGGCCCAACCGGGCAGGTAAATCTAGCTGGAACATTTCGCCCGGTTGGGAAAGATTCTCCGCATGCGGAGAGCGGATCAACGGTCGTGCATGCAGTCTTCATGACCACATTGGCAGGGCTTCTGTTCCTTCACCACGCCGTCTGTCACGTCGCGGCACCACGCCGAGCAGAAGGGGTCCTTTCCGTCTACCGGACAACTGCAAGATGCATGAGCGCAAAGGGTAGCCCGGTTCACCAACTC
>CAYUZM010001027.1:0-2648 GCA_964449665.1 uncultured Solibacteraceae bacterium | reverse complement strand
CCCACTTGCGAAGGCCGCGGGGCCAGCCCCCTGCTGTTGTGCATCGTCGCCACTTCCAGCCCGGCGGCCGGCTCCCCTCGCCGCAGAGCTTCGCGAATCGCACGAAGCTGTCCCCCCGGCGGAGTGGCCGATTTCACCACAAAGTGCATCTTCGTCCGCCCAGCGGCCGCACGCTCCAGCGGCTCGTACAACTGCGGTTGCGGATCCTCTCCCATCGTCATCACCTTCGTTCCTTCCACCACGCCCACCACCTCCCGCACCTCGCCGTCTAGGGCAAACTTCGCGCCCACTGCCTGCCGGTCGGCCAGGAACTGCCGCACGAACACACGGTTCACCACCACAACCCGCGGCCCGCTCCCATCGCGCTCCGCAAACACCCGGCCCGCCACCAGGGGAATCGACATCGCCTTGAAGTAGTCCGGCGTCACCGCGTTCCAGTGGTAGCGGACGTGCCGCTTCTCGCCCGTATCGGGAAACATGATCTCCATGCCGTGATTGGTGGCATCGTTAAACGGAATGATCCGCGCCGCCGCAGCGGCTTCCACACCCGGCAGCGCCGCAAGTTCCCGCACCACCCTCTCGCTGTACTCCCACATCCGCCCCTGCGCGGCGTACGCTTCAGGAGGCATGTGCGCCGCCGCGCGCGCCGTCTTCCGTACGTCGAAGCCCGGGCTCAGGCTGGCCGACTGCATCAGGTTGCGCAGAAACAGCGCGCCCGTCACCAGCACCACGAACGACACCGCCACCTGCGCCACCACCAATCCACGCCGCAGCCTCAACCGCCGTTCTTTGCGCAAGTCGGCGGCCAGCGAATCCTTCACCGTCTGCCATGCCGGAGCCAGCCCGCTCGCCAGCGTCGCCGCTACCGCCAATGCCGCGGCGTAAGCCACCACGCGCCAGTCCGGCTCCACGTGCAGGCGAATCGGGATCGGGATCGGCAGCGGTATCGCCGCCAGCGCCTTCACCACCGCCATCGCCATCGCAAACCCAACGGCCGTGCCCGCCACTGCCAGCGCCATGCTCTCGGCGAGCAGTTGCTGGAATAGCCGTCCCCGCGTTGCGCCCAGCGACAACCGGATGGCAATCTCCTGCGTCCTCGCCGACGCCCGCGCCAATAGCATCCCCGCCACATTGATACAGGCGATCAGCAGCACCAGCCCAACCAACACCAACAGAATGCCGAAGAACGCCGCGACAGTGAGCCCTTTGCTCTCCTGCCGCAGCCGGGCAAAGCCTCCCACCGGCGTCATCTCGCCCGGATTTCTGTAACGCGGCTCATCGCTGAACTCGCTGCTCAACCGCTTCGTCAGCGTCGCGACCGCCGCCCGCCCCTCGCCCAGCCCCATGCCCGGCTTGAGTCGCGCATAGATCGCCAGCACCGTGTCCTGGACGAAGTGCGGCACATACACATCCGGCGAAAATCCATACCCCAACAACGTGCGATGTCCCTCCGGCAGCACTCCCAGAATCGTGTACGCTCGCCCATCCAGAACCATCGTCTTCCCCAGCACGCCGCGGTCACCGTTGAAGTGCCGTTGCCAGAACCGGTGCTGCAACACCACAACATCGTTCGGATCGCTCTCGGTCCACCCGCGGCCCAAGGCCACCGGCACTCCCAACACCTGGAAGTAGTTCTTCGTCGTGTGCTGCGCAAACAACGGACGAGTCTCCCGCCCGTTGTTCCAGTTGATCGCCGGTTCATCGTTTTCGCCGGCCACTCCGTCGAACGCCCCGCTTTCCGCCACCATCTCCACAATGCGCGGCGCGGCGTGGCTGCCCCCGCCAAGCCGGATATAGACCACCCGCTCGGCCTCGCGCACGGAAGGCTGGCTCAGCAGAAATTCAACGGCTAAGGAAAACATCGCCGTGTTCACGCCGATTCCCAGCCCCAGCGACAGCAGCGCGCTCAGCGCAAACCCCTTGCTCTTCCACAACCCGCGTGCCGCATAGGTGAGGTCGCGCCATAGGTTCTCGATCGCGTTGAATCGCCACGCATCGTAAACCTCCTCCCGAATCCGCCCTTCATTTCCCAGCGGAATCGCGCCCCCATTCGCGCCCGCCATCTCGCGGTGAAACTCCAACTCCGCTGACAGATCCTCATCCAGCCGGCCGCGCCGCGAAAGCTTTTTCCACCACTTCGCCATGACAACCTACCTTGCCAACACCCTGTTCACCGCCGACGAAAGACGGCCCCATGTTTCCTGTTGCGCGGCGATCTGCTTCCGCCCCCGCCGCGTGATCTCATAGAACTTCGCCTTGCGGTTGTTCTCCGACACCCCCCACGCCGAACTCACCGCCCCATCCAGTTCCAACCGGTAGAGCGCCGGATACAGCGAGCCTTCCTCCACTTTGAGAACCTCATCGGAGAGCAGATGAATCGTTTGCGCGATCGCGTAGCCGTGCATCGGCCCGCGCCCCAGCGCGTGCAAAATCAACAGTTCCAACGTTCCCTGCAAAAGTGACGGCTGTTCCGGCTTGGCCATTCCGCGCCCGCGCTCCTTTCCTATTCCGATCTAGGGAAAGGATGGCACGCGCTACCCTAGATCGTCAAGGGGAGCACGGCCTTGGCAGCCCCGGCCTCCGCGTCGTTTCCCGACCCGGTATCCTCGGCGTGCGCGTGGCCGGTCCGTTTCCGGCCTGGGAACCAC
>CAYUZM010001026.1:0-2650 GCA_964449665.1 uncultured Solibacteraceae bacterium | reverse complement strand
CGCAAGATCGTCGCCGCGCGCCCGGACGCCAGCATTCTTATGCTCAGCATGCACGCTGAACCCAGTTACCTCAGCAACGCCCTCGATGCCGGCGCCTCCGGTTACCTGCTCAAAAGCGCGCTCGATCTCGAACTCGTCGATGCCATCCGCCGGGTCGCCACCGGTGAACGCGTTCTGGATCCCCGCCTTCCCGCGCCACCCGCAGGTGGTGCAAAGGAAACCGCTCTCACCCCGCGCGAACTCGAAGTCCTGCAACTCATCGTCGCGGGCAAATCGAACAAGGAAATCGCGCTCATCTTAGGCGTCAGCCCTAATACCGTCGGCGTTCATCGCGCCAATATTATGGACCGCTTGGACATCCACAACGCCGCCGAACTCTCCGCCTACGCCGTGCGCAACGGCCTCGTAGGCTTGCCGTGAGTCTGATCCTTACGCGCCGCCACTGGCTGGGCGCAGCTGCCTCGCCACTCGCCACCGCGGCCCTCCCGCTCGCCGCGCAGCCCACGCCCGGCTTCCGCCTCGCCGACATCACTTCGCAAGCAGGCCTCACCTTCCGCCACAACAAGGGCGCATATGGCGCGAAGTTCCTCCCCGAAACACTCGGCCCCGGCTGCGCGTTCCTCGACTACGATGGCGACGGATGGCTGGACATCCTGCTCGTCAACGGAGCCGATTGGCCCGGCCATCGCCGCGCGAAATCCACGCTCGCCCTCTACCGCAACAACCGCAACGGTACCTTCACCGACGTCACGCGCGCCGCCGGACTCGACGTCGAAATGTACGGCATGGGCGTCGCCGTCGGCGACTACGACAACGACGGCTTCCCCGACCTCTTCATCTCCTGCGTCGGGCAAAGCCGCCTCTTTCGCAACAACGGCCGCGGCGGCTTCATCGACGTCACCGCGAAATGCGGCCTGCGCGGCCATGAATCGTTCAGCACCTCCGCTCTCTGGTTCGACTACAACCGCGACGGCCTGCTCGATCTCTTCGTCTGCAACTACGTCCAGTGGACCGCCGCGCGCGACGTCTTCTGCACGCTCGATCGCCGCAACAAGTCCTACTGCACGCCCGAAGCCTATCGTGGCGCAACATGCTGGCTGTTCCGCAACCGAGGCGATGGCACGTTCGAAGACGTCACCGCGCAGAGCGGCATCTTCGACTCCACCTCAAAGTCCCTCGGCGTCGCCATGCTCGATGCCAATGGCAACGGCTGGCCCGACCTCTTCGTCGCCAACGATACGCGCCCCAACAAACTCTATATCAACCAGCGCAACGGAACGTTCCAGGAGCAGGCGCTCACGTTCAACGTCGCCTTCAGCGAAGACGGCAAGAGCCGCGCCGGCATGGGCGCCGACACCGCGTACCTCAACAACTCCGCGCAGCCCGTCATTGCCGTCACCAACTTCGACAACGAAATGGCCGGCTTCTACCAACCCATTGCGCCCGCCCGCTACGTGGACCGCGCCGCGCGCACGGGAATCGCCCAGCCCACGCGCACCACCCTCGGCTTCGGCTGTCTGTTCGCCGACATCGATCTCGACGGCTCGAACGACCTCATCGTCGCCAACGGCCACATCGACGACACCGTGCGCAACATTCGCCGCGACGTCCAACACGCTCAGCCGCCGCACCTCTTCCTGAACGATGGCCGTAACGCCTTCCGCGACGTCGCCGCGCACGTGGGAGGCGGATTCGCCACGCCCCGCATCGGCCGCGGACTCGCATGCGGCGACTTCGACCGCGATGGCGACGTTGATCTCCTCTTCACCACCAACGGCGGCGCGCCCGTGCTCTATCGCAACGACATCGCCAATGGCAACCGCTCCATCCGCTTCCACCTCCGGGGCCGCGCGTCCAATCGCGACGCCATCGGCGCGCTCGTCCGCCTGGAAGACCGCGGCGTCACGCAAACCGCCATGGTCCGCTCCGGCTCGAGCTACCTCTCGCAATCCGCTCTCGCGCTCACGTTCGGTGTAGGCCGCCGCGACCGCATCACACGCACCGTCATTCAATGGCCCAACGGCCGGACCGAAGAACACAAGAACCTCGCCGCCGGCCGTGCGTATACGTGCATCGAAGGTGAACCCATCCGCCCGCTCGATGGTTTCTAAACCGCGCGAAGCGCCGCGTGATTCAATAGCGGTAGTGAATCGCCGCTCGCTGCTCCTCTCCGCCCTCGCGCTCCCCGTTCGATCCGAACCCCTGCCCCGCGAAACCGGCTATCGCGGAATCTGGTATTTCAACCAGCCCTCCAACGACCAGTACGTCTACAAATACTCCGGCGGCTTCGCCACTTATCCGCAACAACACGCCCCCATCGCCATCTACGCCCCCGCCGCGCACAAAACATTCTTCGTCTACGGCGGCACGGTCCAAGGCAAGCAACAACTGCTGCACATGGTCTCCTACTACGACCACGCTACCGGCACAGTTCCGCGCCCCGCCGTGCTTCTCAATAAGGAAACCGAGGACGCCCACGACAATCCCGTTCTCTCCATCGACGACGACGGCCACCTCTGGATCTTCTCCCCCGCCCACGGCGTCTCAAGGCCCTCGTTCATCCATCGCAGCCGCCGCCCCTATTCCATCGACTAGTTCGACCCCGTTACGAAGCCCACCTGGTCCTACCCGCAACCCTGGTACTCTCCCG
>CAYUZM010001025.1:0-2653 GCA_964449665.1 uncultured Solibacteraceae bacterium | reverse complement strand
GGAATGCGGCGCATCGCCTGGGCGGCGACGGCGAAGAAATGACCGCGGCTCTGCCAGTCGACGTCCTTCTGGCCGAGCAGCCGGAGATAGGCCTCGTGGACAAGGGCGGTTCCCTGGAGGGTGTGACCCGGATCTTCCCGCACGAGATAGCTCTGCGCGAGCCGGCGCAGCTCTGCGTACAGGAGCGGAAACAACTCCTCGAACGCGGAGGTGTCTCCTTCGCGCCAGCGGTACAGCAACTGCGTGATGTCTGGCATAAACGGCCGCTAGTGAAAAAAAATCTCCCGGCCGGTGAGCAAATCCGGCGCGCTCCCGCGCTTATTGGCCAAACGCATCATGACCCGGAATCTCATTCTTCTCCTCGCGCTTTCGCTTGCACCGGCCTTCGGTACGCCCCTGACGTTGACCTCGCAGGAGCTGTACGTCTATGTCGAAGCTGAACCCGCCACATACCTATCGAACGCAAGCCCGGAATTCTTCACATCTCTTAATGGCGACAACCTAGGTTCCTATGGTTGGCAGATTGTCAATTCCGGAGTCAACCCCTGGACAGCGGTCACGCTGCTGTTTTTTCTGGACGCCGAGTGGGATCTGACAGAAAACCTCGTGACGAATGAGTATGCGGAGTTCTGCGGGCTGAGCGTGCCGGACGGTGCGCCGCCGGGAACGATTACGCCGGGTTCGTGGGAGGCCGACGAGCCGGGGTATGTCTTCGGCGACATCTACGCGAACGTGAGCTTCAACGGGTTTCTCGACAATTCGAACGCGGTTCCGTCGTCGGCGCCCGACGATGTTTCGATCGCATTCGGGTGGACGATTTTGAACGTGGCCCCGGGCGAGACGCTCACCTTGACCGTGCTGCATCTGACTTCGGCGACGACGGGGATTGGGCACTTCGACCCGGACTCGCTGGCCGGGTTCTACGTGAACGGGTATCTGGAACGGACCGTGGCGCCGATCGATCCCGACCCGGATCCAGACCCGGACCCGGCAGTGGTGCCGGAGCCATCCGCGGCGTGGATGCTCGCCGCTGGCACGGCCGCCCTTGCCGCCATCCGCCGTAGCAAATGCCGGAGCTAACCATGCGAAATGCGATCTTCCTACCTGTTCTTTTGCTTGCGGGCTGGACACAGTTCTTCGGACAAGGCAGCCCCGATTTGACCGTGGAGGGGATCTCGACGGCCGGAGTGAGCACGGACTCACAGACGCTGGCGATTTCTGGTTCGCTCACGCCAACGATTCGAAACGCGGGCGGCGGGGCGGTGGCGAGTCCATTTCTGGTTCGCATATTTGAAGACCGCAATGGGAATGGCGTATACAACGCGGGCGTGGACGCCTCACTGGGAACGGCGACGATTCCGAGCCTTGGCGCGGGTGCGGCTGCGAGCCCGGCGATAGCGCTGAGCGGCACGGTGCAGTTTGCGGGCAACATTATCTATGTGCACGCCGACGCGGCCGCTGCCATTGTGGAAAGCAGCGAGAGCAACAATGTGCGGCATACAGGGCAGGACACAACCTTCACGCCTGGCGCGGGCGGACTGAATCCCGTCGTTTTGTGGGAGCGGCGGACCTTTACGCTGCTGCCGACGAGCCGCCGCGTGACCAGTCCGCTGGCGGTGGGCGACCTGGATGGCGATGGGTTCCCGGAGATTGTCTTTTCCACGTACTTCAACAACGAGGACCTCAACGGTCATTTGCGTATCCTCGATGGCCGTGACGGTTCGGAGAAGTTTACGCAGACCGATCCGGCACTTGAGGTGCGCCCGACGGCGGGCATCTCGCTGGGCGACATCGACGGCGACGGGCGGCCGGAGATTGTCACGCTTGATGAAACCTGCCAGGTGATCGCCTTCGAACATGACGGCGCGTTCAAGTGGCGCGGCACGGGTTCCGTTGCCACGGGAGCCCGCTGCTTCGGAGGAGTCAGCATTGCCGACCTCAATCGCGACGGCAGGCCGGAAATTGTCGCCGGCCGCCATGCGTTTTCGAACACAGGCGCGCTGTTGTGGACCGGCACGGGTAGGAATGGTGGCGATCTCGGTCCGCTTACCTACGCCGTCGACGTGAGCGGCGACGCCAACCTCGAAGTGGTTGCCGGACCTACGGTGTACAACGCCTCCGGCGGCATCGTCTTCAACCGCGCCACCACCTACCCCGAGGCTTACTCCGCCACGGCCGACATCGACGGCGACGGGCTCCCCGAGATTGTTTTCAAACCGCGTCTCGCTCAAGCCGCCGTGGCACTGGAGCACGACGGGACCACCAAATGGACCGCGCCATGGCCCCAGGGCGGCGGTGGACCGCCGACCATCGGGAACTTCGACTCTGACCCCGAGCCCGAGATCGGCATCGCCGCGCTCACGGAATACCGCGTCTACGAGGCGGACGGCACACTGAAGTGGACCAATCCCATCATCGACTCCAGTTCCGGAGTAACCAGTTCCACCATCTTCGACTTCGACAATGACGGAATTGTCGAAGTGGTCTTCGCCGACCAGGAATACTTCTATATCTGGCGCGGCACCGACGGTTTCGAACTTTTCCGCGCCACGCGCCCGAGCGCGACAGGCGTCGAGATGCCCGTGGTGGCAGATGTGGACGGCACCGGGCAATCCGACAAACCGACGGACCCTGCGCTCTGGACCATCGAGCC
>CAYUZM010001024.1:0-2655 GCA_964449665.1 uncultured Solibacteraceae bacterium | reverse complement strand
CTCCTCGCGGTAGCGGCCGCTGAAGGGCCGTAAGACCTGATTGGCGCTGGTCCGGAGCGGCAGGGTACTCGGCCTAGCAGCGACGAATCGCCCGAGCACGGCAAAGTCGAGGTGTTGTTTGATGTCCTCCCAGATCCGGCGCCTTGCCTCTTGCGCGATGCCGAGCTGGGTCCAGAAGCGGCCGCTCTCCAGTTCGTGTTCGGTGTAACCGGAATACATACCGATGCTGAGTTCAGGCCGCGTGCGCTTTAGCAGTCGTATCAAATCCAGCAGGTCCAGCGCCTGTTGCATGGGCTCACCGCCTGAAAAGGTGACACCATCGATCACGCGAGTCTGGTGTGCGGCTGCTACCTGCTCGGCAACGTCTTGCACGCCACGCGGCGAACCTACGAAGGCGTGTGTCGCGGGGTTCCAGCAATTTGCGCAACCCAGATTGCATCCTTGAAGGTAGACAACCGCGCGCACGCCGGGACCGTTTACCAGGCTGTGGGCGACAAATCCGTGAATCAGCATTGCTGCCCCACAGCCCGATGGAATGCTTCTAGGAAGCCCTGGTCGTGGAGGTTCGCGTCCCACACCTCCATGAAGCTTTCGAGGTCGCGAGTCTCTCGTAGCCGGCAGGTCATCGACCCGTCGGCCTCCCGATGGCGGTTCCAACGCTCCACGTCAGCGTAATCATTGCGGAAGTAGTACGGCCAGAGCTTTGCTGCTCCGTTCTCCACCACAACCTCGGCGCAGATCTCCGGATCCCGCATGGCGTCGCCGTTCTGCTTTCCGTAGTGGGCGATCGACAATGCGCGGTGGCCGTTTGGACCCCGCTCACCAAGCGACTCGATCACAAGTAGCATGAACGGCGGATTCTCGATCCGCGTCCAGGTGAAGGTATCAAGGCCACCAGCCTCTTCGACGATCTGCAAGACCGTTTTCATGGCGCTTCGTCCTCCTGTTCGATTCCCGAGGGAAAGCCCAACGTTTCACCGGCCCGGTTGGATGCTTTTAGGTATTCGGAGGCAGCCAACAATTGGTCGGCGTCGACCGTTCCGTCTACGTGAACTTCGATACAAGGCAGGTCGCTATGATTGAGCCGCGGCACCTCGTGGTACCTTCCGCCGGCACTGGCGAAGCAAGCACCGTCATAACTTCCACCGGCATCGTGCCAACCACGGAATACGATGCCCTTCTCGGCGAGAGACTGAAGCTCGGTCGTGGCCCCTTCGGATGCTTCTGCATCCACCATCGTCACCACGTTGGCAGGCAATGCATGACGGAACTCCTGCATGAATCCGAGAGCTTCAAACAGCGACTCGTCTTCTTCACGGCACACGATCTCCACGTACGCTCGATCTCCCATAACATGTTCTCCCTCGGCTGAGCTGCATACTACGTTTGCCGCTGCGACTGTTTCACGACAACCGTCTGCGCGTAGAATTCACGTTTCTTGCTGGACTGAGTAACGGAATCGCCGCCACGGAAATCCTTGGCGACATCGCCACACCCCTGGCCGTGAAAACCTTCGAGGTCAATGGAGCTGTTTCCGTTTTCGTCTATTTCGATGGTGATGAGTTTTTCCTGCATGATTTCTCTGCGGCCTCCTTGTCAGCGAACTGCAAAACGCAACTGCACCTTTGGTCCCTGCGGCGTTTGCACTATTTCGCGGCCCCGGAACACGTAGCCTTTGGTCCTGGCCACTGCCATGGTTTGCCGCTCTTTGTAGGCTTGAGCGATCCGGCCCAGCCAGCTTTCGTCCAATCCGCTGCATTTCCTGTCGAGGTCATCAATGACCGCCTGAAAGACTCCGGCATCGTCTCGACCGAAGCCGACGGGCGCCAACGCGCCGCGAAGCTGTTCCCGCGGGATTGTGACCTGGACTAGTCTGTTCCAACTGACGCCGGCGTACCCTCGCAAGGCCATTCCGTCAGCTTGTACATCGGGCTTATATCCCATCTCCGTCAGCGCCTCGACCAGATATTGCTGGTCGGTCATGGTTGTGGTGAGTTCCTCGTATTGGCTCATCATGCCTCCTATTCCGTTTCTCGAAATGCCCGTCTGCCGGACGCAGCAGGGTTGTCTGATTCGGTCGAAAATACGCCCGGTCTCGCCGCGCTCAAGAACCGGCCAGATGCCTGCCGGCGCAGTGCTTCGATTTGATCTGCCGCCGATCTCGAAACCGGAACGATGTACTCGGCCGACTCCTTCAGCGAAAGATTCAAACGCCAGGCCTTGCGGCAACATTCCCTGATTTCGGCACCCGTCCAGCCCTCGTCGTTGGGCCGTTCGCCATCCAGGCGCCATTTCGCGAGGTAAATCTTCCAGATCGCCTCCCTCTCCTCGGCTGACGGCAGATCGAAGAAGAACGTCCCCAGGGTGAACCGGCGTCGCAATTCCGGGGGCAGACTCGTGATCGAATTACACGTCGCAATCCACAGGCTCTTTCCCTGGGAAATCGCATCGACGACTTGGAGGGCGGCACGAAGGCGTTCCCCTGATCCGCCCACCAGCGAACTCTGCATCGCCGAAAGATCGAACGCAACAGTGGGAATCCCGGCCGTGCTCCCCGCCGCCTTGGCGATCATCGGATTGGCCGCACCGGGCGGGCCAATCGCGATGATGCCATCCGCCCCCCGATCCTGCATCCATCCGAGCATCGTGCCGGTC
>CAYUZM010001023.1:0-2664 GCA_964449665.1 uncultured Solibacteraceae bacterium | reverse complement strand
ACTCCAGCGGCAACCGCGAATACTTCGACCGCCTGCTCGAAACCAAGCGCAACTGCAAGTGCATGGTCTTCGTCGGCAACGATGTGCTCTACGTTCACGGCCACGCCATGGGCGCCGACGGCGGCATCTCCGGTTGCGCCGTCGCCGTGCCGGAGCTGATGCTCCCACTCCGCCAAGCCGTGCTCGAAGGCGACCACACGCGCACCGCCGAACTCTCCGAACACCTCGCCACGTTCATCAAATGGCTCGACGAATTCCCCGTCCCCATGGGTATTCGCGAGGCGCTCGCCGAACGCTGCCTCTCCGTCGGGCCGCCCGCCGTTCCGCCCAGCTCCGAAATCGAAGCCAAACTGCAAGAGTTCCGCGCCTGGTTCGGCCCCTGGCTCGAAGAACTCCAACACTCCTGAGGTCCGCCGCATGACGCCAGAAGAGTTCCGCCGCGCCGCCCACGAAACCGTCGACTGGATGGCCGATTACATGGCCCACATCCGCGACCTCCCCGTCCTCCCCAAAGTCTCTCCAGGCGACCTCATTCGCGCGCTCCCCACCGAAGCGCCGCTCGCCCCCGAGCCCTTCGAAAAAATCCTCGCCGATTTCCGCTCGCAAATCGTCCCCGCCAACTCGCAGTGGAATCATCCGCGCTTCCACGCCTACTTCAGCGTCAGCGCCGCCCCTCCGGGCATCCTCGCCGAAATGCTGATCGCCACGCTCAATGTGAACGGCATGGTGTGGAAGAGTTCGCCCGCCGCCACCGAACTCGAACAGGTCACACTCGCATGGCTCCGCGACTGGCTCGGCCTCCCGCGGGAGTTCTTCGGCGTCATCCACGACACCGCCTCGCTTTCCACCATGCACGCCCTCATCGCCGCGCGTGAGTACGTCGCGCCCGACTCGCGCGCCACCGGCACTCCGCCCGGCCTCGTCGTCTATACCAGCGAGCACGCCCACTCCTCCGTCGAAAAGGGCGCCATCGCCATCGGCATCGGCCAGCAAAACGTCCGCAAGGTCCCCACCGACGACCGCTACCGTATGCGCCCCGGCGCCCTCGAATCCATGATCGAAGCCGACCGCGCCGCCGGCCTCCTCCCCTGCTGCGTCTGCCCCACCGTCGGCACCACCTCCATCGCCAGCATTGACCCCGTCGCCCAAATCGGCGAAATCGCCCGCCGCGAGAATATGTGGATGCACGTCGACGGCGCCTATGGCGGCAACTACGCCGTCGTCCCGCAAATGGCCCACCTGCGCGAAGGCTGGGACGTTGCCGACTCCATCGTCGTCAATCCGCACAAGGGCCTGCTCACCCCCATCGACCTCAGCGTGCTCTACACGCGCCGCCCCGAAGTCCTTCGCAACGCCCTCTCGCTCGTGCCCGAATATCTCCGCACGGCCACCGATAGCGAAGCCGTGAATTTCATGGACTACTCGGTCGCCCTCGGCCGCCGCTTCCGCTCCCTCAAGCTGTGGTTCGTGCTCCGCTCCTACGGCCGCGCCGCGCTCGAAAAGCTCCTCTACGATCAGCTCTGCATGGCGCAGGATCTCGCCGATTGGGTTCGCGCCGACGCGCGCTTCGAACTCGCCGCGCCCGTCGAGTTATCGCTCGTCTGCTTCCGCCTCAAGGCCGGCGATGAAGCCTCGCGCGCCCTCATGGACGCCATCAACGCCTCCGGGCATGCGTTCCTCTCGCACACCGTCATTGACGGCCGCTTCCTCATCCGCCTTGCCATCGGAAACTACCAGACCACGCGCGAGGACCTGCGGGAAACCTGGGCGCGGATACAAGCGCTCGTGCCCGCCTGATCCGACCTTCGCGTTCGCGGCAACCGCGCCCTACTGCGCCGCCTGCAAAGCCGGCCGCGGCGCACCGCTCAACCGCTCATCCAAACTGTTAATCTCCCGGTTCAACTGCAACAGCGAATCCTGAATCGCCGCGTAGTTCTCCGTCGAAGCCGCCTCGGCCGCTGCCGCCGCGCACCGCGCCACGTCATAGGCCGCAATCCGCTCCGCCGACACTTCAATCTTCTGCGCCAGCAGCCGCAACTGCGCCACGTCCATCCGAATTGCCGCCGAATGCAGCTTCTGCAGGCGCTCCGGGGCCAACTGCACAAACAATATTGCCATCCCCGCCAGCAGATCGGCGTCCGTATGCTCATGCGAACGCGTCGGCGAATGCACCGGCGGCGCCGAACCGTTCGACTGCCGGCCATAGCTCTCCACCGTCTCAATCAGATGCGACGGCGATACGGGCTTCGAGAGGTAGTCGTTCATGCCCGCCTCCAGGCATCGCTCGCGGTCGCCGTTCATCGCGTGCGCCGTCATTGCCACAATCGGCAGCTTCCGCCAGCGGTCGTTCCGCCGGATCGCGCGTGCGGCTTCAATGCCATCCAACTCCGGCATCTGCACGTCCATCAACACCAGGTCGTACGCCCGCGTCTCCAGGCTCGCCAGGGCCTCCTTGCCGTTTGCCGCCACATCCACCACGTAGCCCCGTTTGCGCAGCACCGCAGTGACAACTTTCTGGTTCACCAGATTGTCCTCGGCCAGCAACACGCGCAACCGCGGCAGCGCCAGATTGCTCCAATTCGTGGCGCTGTCGCTGCTCGGAATGGCACGCGGCTCGGCCTTCACCGGAGCGCACTCCAGCGCGGGCAACTCCACCCGGAACCG
>CAYUZM010001022.1:0-2669 GCA_964449665.1 uncultured Solibacteraceae bacterium | reverse complement strand
GACACCGCCACCCGCTCCGGCGTCGAGCACTGAGCGGACGAACGGGCGCCCGCCGGTGGCCCCCCGCCCTGGGTCCACCCGGGGCGGAACAAGTAGTTGCCCGAAGCCTGCCCCGGGTTGTTCGAGTTGTCATTATAGCGCCGCCCTTCGGCGCCGAACTTCATAATGTGGCGGCCCATCGCCAAGTTCGCGTTCGGCTGAATCGTGTATGAGTCGTTGGTGCCGATTCTCCGCAAGCTGTCCGAACCCGCAAAGCCGTACGTGCCCACGTCAAAGCGCGGATACTGCAACTTCGTGAACTGCGACACCAGCGACGAAGCGAACCCAAGCTGCCGCGGATCGTAGCCCGCGCCAAAGCTGTTCCCCGAGCTCTCTTCCCACCGCGCCAACCCAGCGCGCAGGTTAAAAGTCATCCGCGGCGAAAGCGTCGACGTCCAATCGGCCGTCCAGTTCCGCCCGTTGCGGTTCAGCGGCGCGTTGCCC
The DNA here is from genome assembly GCA_964449665.1 of uncultured Solibacteraceae bacterium. Taxonomy (GTDB): domain Bacteria; phylum Acidobacteriota; class Terriglobia; order Bryobacterales; family Bryobacteraceae; genus JAFLBB01. The sequence continues at coordinate 2,186 of CAYUZM010001022.1, read as the reverse complement.
GTCGGCTCGGCCGGATTCACGTTGTTCAAATCCGTCATGAACACCAGCCCGCGATACTCGGAAAACGGATTCTGCCCGTAACGGAAATAGAAGTTGTTTTTCGCGTTGATCATGTAGTCGATACGGCCAATCCATTGGTCCATATCGCCAATCCAACGCGACGGGTAAATGTAGTTGTTGATCCGCGCCGGACCGTCGCCCAGTGAATTCGGCGACGGGAACGTCTTGATCACCTCCGCCGCGATCGGATTGATGCGGTTCGCCGGAAGCCTGTTCCCCGCAAACGGCTGGCGCGACCCATCGGCTGCGGTCGTCAGCGGATCGTAAATGCCCACCTGCGCGCCCTGCGCATTCAATAGGCTCGAAAAATCGCCGTTGCGCCACTCCTGCAACGGTACCGTCGTCGTGCCCGGATCGGCCGAACGCTGCCGCATCCCTTCATAGGAAATCAGCCAGAACAGCTTGTTGCGCCCGTCGAATACTTTCGGAATGTATACCGGACCCGCCGCCTGCAGCCCGAACGTGTTGATGTTATTCGGTGGCTTCCGCACGCCCGCGCGATTCAACTCTGTCTGGTTCGCGTTCAGCTCTTCCACCTGGAAGTTCTCAAACAGCGTGCCGTGCAGCGAGTTCGTGCCCGACTTCGTCACAATCGTCACCACGCCGCCGCCCGTCCGCCCATACTGCGCATCGTAGGTGTTCGTCGCTACCTTGAACTCCTGCACCGACTCCATCGTCGGCACATGAATCACCGTCCGGTTCCCGCGCACGTTCGAAATGCCGTCCAGCAGCACTTCGTTCTCGCGGTTGCGTCCGCCGTTCACGGCAAAGTTCGACGTGCCCGCGATATCGAACGAGCGCAGATACCGCCACCCGCCCGTCTTCACCACGCCCGGCGCGGCCCACGCAATCTGAAACGGATTGCGGCCCTGCGTCGGCACTTGCGAGATGAGTTCGTTCGCAATCACCTGCGACCGCGACGCCGTCTCGGTCTGCAACTGCGAAACTTCCGCGTTGATCGTCACGCTCTGCGAAATTTCGCCGACCTCGAGCACCACGTCCAACCGAGCACGGTCCTGCACCTGCAAAATGATGCCGTCGCGTACATAGCGCTTGAAGCCCGCCTTCTCCGCCGTCAACCGGTACGTACCCGGCGACAGGAAGGGTGTCAGGTAGAGCCCCGAATCGTTGGTGATCTGCGTGATCGAGGAGTTATTGGCAACATTGGTTGCCGTGATGGTGACGCCTGGAATCGAGGCGCCTTGGGAATCCGTTACGGTTCCGGTCAGTGAGGCGCGAACTTCCTGCGCCGAGGCAATGGAAACTGTGGCAAGCAAGGCCACGAAAAGAAGACAGGTTCTATTCAAGAGAAGCCCCTTTAAGTGGGATCAGTATAGCAAGTGAATATGACAAAGGCATAGAATACGTCCTATGATTTTGCGCCTCCTCCTGGCCACTCTGATTTCGGTCTCCCTCCCGGCCGCCATCCACTCCGTTCAAGTACTGGAACGTAAAGATTTCGCCGGCGGTAAATCCTTTGGCAAAACAGGACCTTACGAGAGCATCCGCGCCAAGGCCACGTTCCGGATCGATCCCTCCAAGCCCGCCAACTCGAACATCGCCGACATCCAACTCGCCCCACGCAACGCGCAAGGTCTGGTCGAATTCGCATCGGATATTTTTGTCCTCAAACCCACCAACCCCGCGCTCGCCAACGGCACCATCCTCTTCGAAGTCTCCAACCGCGGCGGCCAGGGCATGCACGGTACCTTCAACCGCGCCATCGCCCCCAACGTCGTCACCGCCTTCGCCCGCGTCAACGGTCGTACCGTCGGCATCGTTGCCAACCAGCCGAACCACATGGCCGGGTCGCTGGACATCGACGCCTCCGACAAGGCTGCCGAGTTCATCACCTTCTGTGACTCCTTCAACATCCCGCTGGTGCAGCTGGTGGACGTCCCCGGCTTCCTACCGGGCGTCCAGCAGGAGTACGGCGGCATCAGCCGCCACGGCGCGAAGATGCTGTACGCCTACTCCGAGGCCACCGTGCCGAAGATCACGATCGTGCTGCGCAAGGCATACGGCGGCTCCTACCTGGCCATGTGCAACCGTGACCTGGGTGCCGACGCCGTTTACGCCTGGCCCACCGCCGAGATCGCCGTCATGGGTGCCGCTGGCGCTGCCAA
>CAYUZM010001021.1:0-2673 GCA_964449665.1 uncultured Solibacteraceae bacterium | reverse complement strand
TCCAGAAGGCATCGTCGATGGGGCCCTGCAGGCCGTGGCGCTAGAGGAGGTCTGACTTCGGCGGCGCGCCCGCGCTCCACTTGCCCGCCGTCTTGATGAGCGTGGGGTGCCACGAGCGATCGGACTCGGGGCCGGGAACTGTCACCGTTTGGCCGTCGATTGAGATGCGCGCCTCGCCGGGCGCCAGCGGGCTTGCGCCCGAGGCGAAGTCGAGCGAGAGGCCAGCGACGTTTTCCGTCTTCAATTCGACCCCATGCGTGCCGGTGACGTTCGCCTCCACGCGCGCCTTCTCCCAATGCTTATCGAGCGCTTCCACGACGACCCATTTCATTCGGTTGTAGCGCAGCGTGTAGGTGGTGAAGCGGATCTGCTTCGGATACGCGTCGCGTCCGCGCGCCACGATGGCGTCCATGCGGCGGTTGATCTCCGGAATGGAATCGGGATGATAGCTGTGGCCGGTGGCGGGGCCGATGATGTGCGTCAGCGCGAGGCCCTCTTTAGCCATGTATTCGGCCATGATGTCGGCGGCCTGCTTCTGGCGGTCTTTCTCGCCGGAGTATGCGACGACGGGAAGGTTGTAGAGGTTCGCGGCGTACTCGGTGGCGTCGTACATGCGCCACAGTTTCTTTTCCCACCACGGTGGCGCGACCTTTTCGTTCTGAAAGACGTTGAGGAAGACGGCGGTTTCCGAGAAGCCCGCGCCCGGCGCGGCGGCGGCCCAACGGCCCGCATGATGCGCGGCAATGTGCCAGGCGGCGGCCCCACCCATCGAGAAGCCGCGCACGGCAATGCGGTTCGCGTCGATGCGGTATTTCTTCTGCATGTCGGCGATGGCTTCAAATAAGTCGACCTCGCCGGCCATTTTATTCGCGTTGCAGTAGCGGCCGTAGAGGTGAATCACGATGGCGTCCGGCGGTAAAAACTGTCCCGCTTGATGCTGGCGCTCCCACAGGAAGTTCACTTCGGTGAGCGTTTCCGAACGGCCGTGGAACCACGCGTCGAGGCGCCACTTGTGCGGAACGTTGGGCGACCAGTTGTCGGGAATCACCAAACCGTAAGGCTGCGCGCTGCCGTCGATCTTCGATTCATAGCCGCGCACAACGAGGCCGGTCTGGCGCGTCCACGGGGCATCGCCCTTTGCCAAGGCATCGGCGCGCTGTTCGCCTTGCAGCAGCAACTCGCGGGCGCGGAAGATCTCCTCGGGCTTGAGGAATTCGTTGTAGGTGAGCGCGTAGCGAACCGCGTCGTGGAAGATGCGCACGTCTGGAACGAGCGGCGACGGCGGCAGTTTGGCGATCTTCGCGGCGAGGCGCGCGAGTCCGGCTTCCAACTGCTTCTGGTCGGCCGCGGGCACTTCAATGCCGGGCGGCGGCACGGGGCGTGACGTTTGCGCGAGTGCGGCGATAGCCGCGAGGAGGATGAGAGCAAGAGATCGAGACATGTTATTGACCGTGATTGGCAAGCAGTTCCCAACGTTCTCCGAAGAAGCCGGCGAGGGCAATCTTGCCGGGCGAAACCGCATCGGGCGGCGTGGTGAGATCGACGATGGCATAGTCGGGGAGCTTCGGCGTCTGTTGCGAGTTCGTCGAATAGTGCGCTTCGCGGAAGGTGAGACCCGAGTTGAGGACAACGTACTTCGACGGGTTGAGCGGGTTGGGATAGATGAGGACCACGGCGTGCGAGGCAGCGGGGAACGACTGCCCTCCAACAGCGATTGCACTGGCCGACCATTTCACAGGCAGCTTGTCGGCGATGCGCGCGAGGACCTTGTTGCTTTGCGGATCGCCCCACAGGACGAGGTTCGACGAGGCGATGTCGGCGTCTGTGATTTCGCTGTCCGTCTTGGTGATCGCTTCGCCGCGGAATTGGCCGCGCCACTCCTTCACGGCGCGTTTCATCTCGGCGTCCGCCCAAGTGTTGAGCGCGGCGTTGGCGCTTGTGCCAGTCGGCTTCACCATGACGAAGCGGTTCCAGAAGGCATCGTCGATGGGACCTTGCAGGCCGTGGCGTTTGCGCAGTTCGTTGGCGGCGAGAGAACCGGCGGACCATTTGCCCGAGGCCTTGATGAGGGTGGGACGCCAGGAGCGGTCAGAGGCGGGACCAGGGAGCGTTACCGTCTGGCCGTCGATAGTGATGCGCGCTTCACCTTCGTCGAGCAGGCTGCGGCCTGAGGCGAAGTCGAGCGTGAGCGCGGCGACGTTGGCGGTCTTCAACTCCAGCGTGTGCTCGCCCGTGACGGTGGCATCGACGCGCACCGGTTCCCAATGGCGGTCGAGCGCATCGACGACAACCCACTTCATGCGGTTGTAGCGCAGGGTGAACGTGGCGAAGCGAATGCTCGATGGATAGCCGTCGCGCCCGCGCGCCATGATGGAGTCGATGCGGCGGTTGATCTCGGGGATCGCGTCGGGGTGATAGCGGTGCTCGGTCTGAGGGCCGATGATGTGGGTGAGCGTCATGCCCTCTTTTGCCATGTAGCGGGCCATGATGTCGGCGGCCTGCTTCTGGCGGTCGATCTCGCCCGAGTAGGCGACGATGGGCAGGTTGTAGAGGTTCGGCGCGTAGACGGTTGCATCGTAGAGCCGCCACAAGCGCTGTTCATACCACGGCGGCTTGGGACCTTCGCGGCGCATCACTCCGGTGTACTCGGCGGTTTCGGCGAAACCCGCGCCG
>CAYUZM010001020.1:0-2676 GCA_964449665.1 uncultured Solibacteraceae bacterium | reverse complement strand
CCGCCAGCAGGAGCGTGCCTTCGACGTTGATGGTCCGCTCGGCGACGACGCTCTCCTAGTTACTTCGTACGACGGCACCGAAGCGATGTCGGAGAACTGCCAGCTCCACATAGGGCGGATCGGCCAAGACTTCAACCTCGACCACTCAGCCGTAATTGGCAAAACCGCCAGCTTTGCTATTCCCCTCGAGGACGGCACCAGCTTCCGCTACATCCACGGCTACGTCTCCCGCTTCCGGCAGATTCCTCATCCGGGGAAACACGCCTTCTACGAGGCCGAACTCGTTCCCTGGACGTGGTTTCTCACGCTCACCACCGATTGCCGCATCTATCAGGACAAGAAAGTGGAAGACATCATCAAGGATGTCTTCCAACGCCTCGGCTTCCGCGACTACGAATTCGCGCTCGTGCGTCCCGGCAACTACGTTCCGTGGGAATACTGCACGCAGTACAACGAATCGGCCTACGATTTCATCCGCCGCCTGATGAAGATCGAGGGCATGTACTTCTACGTGAAACACGAGAAGAACAAACACACGCTCATCACTACCGACGACATCCTGCACCATAAGCCGAACCCGCATCAGGACACGTTCCGCAAAGAGCGGTTCTTCGGATCAGGCCTCACCGGTGAAGACACCATTCACGGATGGGACTACGAAAAGCAGGTCGTCTCGAACAAATTCGTTCACAAGGAATACCATCACGACCGGCCCACGCAGCCGTTGCTGGCCCAATACCCCATGCCCGACCGCCGCGGCGCGGACCGCGAGCTCGAGGTCTATCACTATCCCGGACAATATGAAGTTCAGGGCGACGGCGATGCGTGGGCGGTTCTGCGTTCGCAGGAGATCAGCCAGGAACACATCGCCATCAGCGGCACCTCGCGCGCCCGCGCGCTCACGCCCGGCTACCTGTTCAGCATGACGCAGCACCAGCGGCGCGAGTTCAACGCGAAGTATATCGTCACGCGCGTCACCCACCGCGGCAGCGACGGCGCCTTTGTCGGCGGCTCGGACACCGAAGAGAGTTCTTACGCCAACTCGTTCCAGTGCGCCCCGGCCGACGCCCAACCGCGCATGTTGAATACCATGCTCGGCGAAACCGCCGCGGGCCACGAACGCCGCGCCCATTCGCTGGTGACGGCCATCGTCGTCGGTCCGTCGGGTGAAGAGATCCACACCGACAAGCTGGGCCGCGTGCGCGTGAAGTTCCCTTGGGACCGCCACGGCGACGCCTCCCAGGGGGACACCAGCATGTGGTGCCGCGTCATGCAGCCCTGGTGCGGCACGAATTTCGGGCAAATCTGGATTCCCCGCGTCGGTGACGAGGTCATCGTCTCTTTTCTCCACGGCGATCCCGACCGCCCGCTCATCACAGGCATGGTCTACAACGCCATCGACATGCCGCCCTACGAACTTCCGGCGAATAAGACACGCAGCGGAATCAAGACCCGTTCCAGCAAAGGCAAAAACCCGGACAAGTTCAACGAATTGCGCTTCGAGGACAAAACCGGCGAAGAGCACATCTACATTCACGCCGAAAAAGACCTGATTATCCAAATTGAGCACGACCAGATGCGCATCATCGACAACGATGACGATCTCAAGGTCACCAACAACCAGAAGATGGAAGTCGGCGGCGCGCAGTCGCTGCACGTCAAAGGCGCAAGTAAGGAGAAGGTGGACGGCGCGAAATCCGTCGAAGTCGGCGGCGCTTATAACGAAAAGAGCGGCGCGCGCTCCATCCAGGCATCCTCGCTCACGGTCAAGACCACCGGAAACATTGTGATGGAAGCCGCAACCATCTCCCTCAAGGGCGGCGGCGGCACGATAGTACTCGACCCCTCCGGCGCCACCATCATGGGCACCCTGGTTCGCATCAACTCGGGCGGCATGGCCCTTCCCGCCATGCCCGAATCGCCCGATTCGCCCGACGACCCCAAGGAACCCGAGGCGCTCAAGAGCCAGGGGTATAAGCCTTAGTTGCGCAACCCCCTAGCGCGGAAGGGCCTTCCCTCCGATACAATCTGAAAGAGCGCTAAAACCATCATGTCCCGCCGGACCAATCTACAAGACCGCTACGAGCTTAAAGAAGTACTAGGACGTGGCGGTATGGGCGTCGTCTACAAGGCCTGGGATACCGTCATGCGGCGCGATGTCGCGCTCAAGACCATCCTCGACGTCTCCAACCCCGCGCTCCTCGAGCTTTTCTATAAGGAGTGGGGCGTCCTGTCGACGATGGTCCACCCCAACCTCATCGGCATCTACGACATCGGCGAATTCGAACACGAAGGCGCTCGCAAGCCTTTCTTCGTCATGCCGTTGCTCCCCGGCGTCACGCTCGACAAACTGATCAAAGAAGGTTCGCCCCGCCTCACGGTTCCCAAAATCGTCGACCTCATCGTCCAGGCCTCGCGCGGCATCCACGCCGCCCATGAAAAAGACCTCGTCCACCGCGATATCAAACCCTCCAATATCTTCGTGATGGAGGACGACTCGGTCAAAATCATCGACTTCGGTATCGCCCGCGAAGCCTCCACGGCTTCGAAAACTTCGCTCAAAGGCACGCTCTTGTACCTATCGCCCGAGCAGTTGCAGACGAAGCCGCCGACGCCTTTGTCGGACCATTACCCCCTTGCCGACGTCGCCTACGAAGCCCTCACCAGCCCCCGCAC
>CAYUZM010001019.1:0-2677 GCA_964449665.1 uncultured Solibacteraceae bacterium | reverse complement strand
GACGAGTCCATTGCGCAGGCCGAGGCGGCGAAGGCGGGCGATCTGCATGCGGGAAGCGCGGAGCGCGGGAACGAGCCCGAAGCCAATGGCGGTCCCGATGGAAAGCGCCGCGGCGAAGAGAACAACGCGCCAGTCGAGCTCGACGCTGAAGTCCATGGGAACGGGCAGCGGAAGCCGAAAGCCGCCAATGAAGCGGCCCGCCCAGTAGGCGAGGGCGATGCCGAAGGCTCCGCCGGCAAGCGCGAGAAGCAGGCTTTCGGCGAGGAGTTGGCGCACAAGGCGGCCCCGGCTGGAGCCGACGGCGAGACGCGTTGCAATCTCGTGGCTGCGGGCCGAGGCGCGGGCGAGCATGAGGTTGGCGATGTTGGCACAGGCGGTGAGCAAGACGAGGAAGGCAACGAGCAGAAGCAGTAGGAAAGCAGGCGTGGGCATCCGGCGCATGCCGGGGGCAAGTTGGCCCGCGCGTTCGGCGTGGAAGCCGCGGTCGCGTGCGAGAGCGGATTCCCGGGCGACGAGAGAACGCGCAAGCACGTTGAGTTCTGCCTGCGCGGCGGCTGGGCCGGCGCCGGGGCGGATGCGGCCAATGGCCATCAGCCACTGCGCGCCGTAGCTGGTGAAGCGGCTTTCGACATCCTTGAGCCTGTGCACTTCGGCGATTTGTGAAAAGGGCAGATAGAAGTCCGGCGCGACCACGACCTCGGTGCCTCGGAATCCCGCACGCGTTACCCCGGTGACGACCATCGGGCGCTTGTTTACCTGAATCGTGCGGCCCACGATGGAGGGATCGGCGGCGAAGGCGTTGCGCCAAAGGTTGTGGGAGAGAACGATTTTCGCCGGCGCGCCGGGCGTATCGTCGTCCTGGGCAGAGAAGCCGCGGCCGATCGCGAAGCCGGGTTTGACAACGTCGAAGTAGTTGGCCGTGACGAGGAAGCCCCACTGGCGCCGGGCGCCTCCGCGTTCCCCGATGCCGGCGGGCACGAAGGTCCAGAAGGCCGCGATGCCTTCCCAGGAACGGGTTTGCTCGCGCATGTCGCGCACCTCGGGGAAGGAAAGGGAGCCGCCGGCGGTGCCGGTTCCATGACGGATGCCGGAAATGGAGTATAGGAACTGTGGGTCCTGAATGGGCAGTGGGCGCAGCATGGCGAAGTTCACGATGCCGAAAACGGTGGCGCAGGTGCCGATACCAAGGGCGGCCGAAAGAACGGCTACCGCCGTGAAGCCCGGCATGCGGCGAAAACTGCGCGCGGCGTAACGGATGTCTTGCGCGAAGTCGCGCACGTAGCGCGCGATCCAGATTTCGCCGGACTCCTCGGCCGCGATTCCCACGTTGCCGAAGAGCCGGTGGGCCTCCGCTCGCGACGCCTGTTCACTCATTCCTCCTGCGCGGAGTTCGGCGGCGCGCTCCTCCATGTGCGCGTGCATCTCTTCGCGCAGGAGTTCCTCACGGCGCGCGCTACTCAACCAGTACCGCAACCTTCGGGTCCACATGTGACGTCTACTCCATTCCCATCACACGCGCGATGGCGAGCGTGAGCTGCTTATACCGCTGCGTCTCGCGCGTGAGTTGTTTGCGGCCGGCGGCGGTGAGTTTATAGATGCGGGCGCGCCGGTTGTTCGGCGTGAGTCCCCATTCGCCGTCGATGAGGCCGTTCAGTTCCAGCCGCTGGAGGGCGGGGTAAAGTGAGCCCTCCTCGACGAGGATCTCGTCTCCGGAGGTTTGCTGGATGAACTGGACGATGGCGTATCCGTGCAGATTGCCCCGCGAGAGGGTCTTCAGGATGAGCATGTCGAGAGGACCGGGGAGCGAGTCGTTCTTTTGGCCCTTGCGTCCCATGCCTAGAATTCTCTGCCTCAATTGGATTGTAAGCCGGAACGAAAGAAAGTCAAGAGGCAAAGAATTCTTGGTATCGCGCGGCGCGGGCTTAAAATGGAGAGGTGACTGCCGCCGAGCACTACGTCCAGGGATGTTCGCACGCCGAGCGAGGCGAGCTTACCGAGGCGTTCGACCAACTGGAGCGGGCCGTGCAACTGGACCCTGACCATGCCGCGGCGTGCAAGCTGCTGGCGCGGCTTTCGCTTTCGGTGGACGAGGTTCGCGCATTCGTGTGCTGGTGCCACGAAGCGGCGCGCATCGACCCGCGCGACCCGGAGCCGCACCTGATGATGGCCGAGGTGTTTGAGCGGACGAACCGGCTGAAGGAAGCCGCCGAAGCCCGTGCTCGTGCGGAAGAGCTTCTCGCACTCAGCCGACATAGGCCGGAAAGTTCTTGCGCGCAGAGCGCGTTTTGAATCTTGGGCTAGGATGGAGCAAACATGGCAACAAATTTGCCAATCAAATCTCCACGTTGATTCGAAAGTGCGTCCAACTGTTGTTTGGTTGTTTTCGATAGTTCGTCGTTAATTGGATCGGACACCTTGTACGACTTGCTCAGGCAATGTTCCCAAAGGGCGCGCAGTACTCGTGTGGACTCGACCAGGTTCGCCAAATAGGCGGCGATCAAATCGCTGAGTTCCTTGGAGCCGACGTCGATTCTCAGGAGTTTAGCCTCGGTCGGAAGCCGGCTGATCCACCACCATGCCTGTCTATCGAACGCCAAGTACTGTTGTGCCAACTCTGCCCTTAGGCGGTCTTGATCGTTTCGTGACGCAAGACCCGCTGCCGCAGTATCTTTGATGA
>CAYUZM010001018.1:0-2682 GCA_964449665.1 uncultured Solibacteraceae bacterium | reverse complement strand
GCGCATGCATCCTGTTAACGTAAAGGAAGCGCTCGTTGGCGTCGACGTGAACGACAACCAGACCTCGGGTTTGGAAACCAGCGCGGGCACGGCGCCCACGCCCGGCTACAACATTTCCACCACCAATTCGACACGCCCCGGCGGCTTCAATGCCGCGCTGCCCGTTCCGCTCGACTCCGTTCAGGAGTTCCGCGTGACGGTCGGCGGCCAGGGCGCCAACCAGGGCCGCAGCTCCGGCGGCCAGGTCACGCTGGTCACCAAAAGCGGCACCAACCAGTTTCACGGCTCGGCCTACGAGTTCCACCGCAATACCGTGACCTCGGCCAACAACTGGTTCAATAACCGCTCCGGCGTCAAAAGAGAGCAGTTGATCCGCAACCAGTTTGGCGCGTCTCTTGGCGGCAAGATCGTGAAGGACCGCGCCTTCTTCTTCCTGAACTATGAACAGCGCATCGACGCCAGCGGCGCCAGCCAGTTCCGCCGCGTTGCCTCCGAAACTCTGCGCGAAGGCATCGTTCGCGTGCCCACCACCGACGGCCAGACGAGAACCCTCACCGCCGCGCAGGTGCGCCAGATTGATCCGCAGGGCCTCGGCGCCAGCCCCTTCCTGTTGGACATCTTCAAGAAGATGCCACTCGGCAACGACCCGTCGTCGGGCCTCGATCGCGGCTTGAACTTCTCCGCGCTGCGCTTCAACGCTCCGCTGCGGCTCGACAATAAAGCCTACGTCGCCAAGATGGATTTCCGGCTCGACGAAGCGGGCATGCACAATCTCTCCGTTCGCGGCACGCTCGCCGACGCCAAGAACGACGAGATCCTCGCCCAGTACCCCGGCGATTCTCCCACCGCGCAACTGTTGAACAACAGCCGCGGCGTTTCGGCGATGTACACCGCCGTGGTCACGCCCTCGCTGGTCAACGTGGTTACCTTCGGCCTCACGCGCATCGGCCTGGAACGCACCGGCACGCTCGGCACGGCGTTCGTGCACGACACCATCGATTCTCTCCAGGACTACACGCGCGGTTTCATCCGCATCGCGCCGACCTACAACCTGGCCAACGACATGACATGGTCGAAGGGCAAGCACACCGTCACCGGCGGCATCAACTTCCGCTTCATCCGCAACGACCGCACCAACTATGCCAACGCCTTTCCGCGCTACGCGTTCTCGCGCGGCAATCTCGCGGGCCTGGGCGCGGACATCGTAGGCGCGACCGAAGACTACTTCGGAGGCGCGCGCCTCTCTGATCCGGCCTCCTACTCGCGCGCCATGGGCAACATCATGGGCGTGATCACTAGCGGCCAGATGAACTACAGCTACAACCGCGACGGCACGCCGCTCCCCATCGGCGAGCCGCCCGTACGCAATTTCGCCTCCAACGAATATGAGTTCTTCCTCGCCGACAGCTACCGCGTGAACCCCTCGCTCACGCTGAGCTATGGCTTGCGCTACTCGAAATACGGCGTGCCCTACGAGACCAGCGGCCTGCAAGTGGCGCCGACGTTCCCGATCGAGGCCTTCTATGCCGAGCGCCTGGGAGGCATGATGTCGGGCACCCCGATGAACCAGTTGCCGAACGCGCTCATGCGTTACGACTTCAATGGCCCGGTCAACGGCAAGGACAGTTGGTACCGCCCGGACAACAACAACTTCGCGCCGCGCTTCTCGTTTGCCTACAGCCCGTCGAAGGGCGATAGCTGGTATCACAAGCTGCTCGGCGGCGGCGGTGTCATCCGCGGCGGCGCGGCCGTCGTCTACGACCGCTTCGGTAGCGACCTGGTGACGCAGTTCGACAGCGCCGCCTCGTTCGGCCTCACCGAGATTCAGAACCTCGGGCCGTCGATCAACTTCACCACCGGCAAGCGCTACAACGGCACGTTGCCCGCGATTCCCGCGGCCGCGACGCACACCTTCCCCTTCACGCCGCCCGACATCAACTACATCGGCGGCTCCTACATGGGCATCTCGACCGATCTCAAAACGCCCTATTCGTTCGTCGTGAACTTCTCCATGGCGCGCGAACTGCCTGGCGGGTTGACCGTGGAAGCCGGTTACGCCGGACGCTTTGCCCGCAAGCTCCTGATGCAGATCGACGCCGGCGGCTACTCGATTCTGATGAAGGACAACAAGTCCGGCCTCACCTGGAAACAGATGGCCGCCGAGATGCGCAACCACTACAATTCGGGCGTCGATCCGCGCGGAATCGCTTCGAATCCCGGCGCAATTCCGCTGAATCCCTTCGTGGAAAACATGATGCCCGGCCTGACCAACGCGTACTTCACCGGCAGCGCGACGGCCAACTACTACAACCTGCTGTGGGGACAGATGGCCGGCAGCGACACCGACGCCATGCACATCGTCGACCGCGTGCGCACCGCGCGCAATCCCAATTGCATGTCGGCCAGCGGCTGCTACACTTTCTATCCCCGCCAGAGCAGCGCCAATTCAATGTGGACCAACACCGGCTTCTCCAGCTTCAACGGAGGCACGCTGTCCATCCGCCGTCCCTTCAGCAAGGGCTTCTCGTTTGACTTCAACTACACGCTTTCGCACGCCATCGACAACGGCGGCGCGCCGGAATCGGGCGGCGGCGCGCACTCCGGCATCATGCTCAACCCGTTCGACTCTCGAGTCTTCCGGGTCTCGTCGGATTTCGACAACCGCCCACACCGGAACACCAC
>CAYUZM010001017.1:1387-2689 GCA_964449665.1 uncultured Solibacteraceae bacterium | reverse complement strand
TTCACGTTTGTGGGGAGCACGATTCTCTACGCCTACATGCAGGCCATCGGAATGGTGAACGACCACACGATGGACTGTTTCCGCTACCGCGGCGCAGACTAGACGGCCGCGCTGGATTGTGTCCTAGTAGACGATCTGGCCGTCGCGCATGTTCACGATGCGGTGGCCGTAGGCGGCGGCTTCCGGATTGTGCGTAATCATCAGGATCGTCTGGCCGAGACGTTCGTTGAGTCCGCGCAATAAGTTCAACACGGTGTCGGAGTTCTTTGTGTCGAGGTTGCCGGTGGGCTCGTCGGCAAGCAGGATGGCGGGGTGGTTCACGATGGCGCGGGCGATGGCGACGCGCTGCTGCTCGCCGCCGGACATGGCGCGGGGCTTGTGTTCGAGACGGCCGGAGATGCCAAGCAGATCGATGATTTCGGCGAACCATTCGTCGTGTTCGAGCGGCTTGCCGGCGATGTGGCGGGCGATTGCAATGTTGTCGCGCGCGCTGAGCGTGGGCAGCAGGTTGTACTTCTGGAAGACGAAGCCCACCTTGGTCTTGCGCATGTTGGTGCGACCGGCGTCGGTCATTTGCGCAAGGTCTTCGCCGGCAATGGAGACGGTGCCGCTGGTGGGCGGCGTAAGGCCGCCAAGAATGTGGAAGAGGGTGGACTTGCCGGAACCGGAAGGGCCCACTACGGCAAGAAACTCTCCGGCGCTCACTTCGAGATCGACGCCGCGCAGGGCTTCCACCGAGACGTCGCCGACGCGGTAGATCTTGCTCAGGTTCTGGATGGAGATGATGCCGTTCCTACTCATAGGACAGCGCCTCCAGCGCATCCTGGCGGATGGCTTTCCAGCCGGGATACATGGCGCCGAGCAGCGCGCCGCCGATGGCGATGACGGCAGCCGTAGGCCACCAGTCGGGCGTGATCATCGAGGTGAGCGTGGCGCCGGCGAATTCGAGAATCAGCCAGCGCGTGGCAAAGCTCAGCCCAATCCCAAGCACCGTGCCGATCACCGCCAGCACGAAGGTTTCGCGGAGCAGGATATCGAGAATGTAGCCGGGGCTCGCGCCGAGCGATTTGAGCACGCCGATCTCGCGTGTGCGCTCGAGCACGGCGGTGTACATGGAGAGGAACACGACCAGGAAGCCGACGATGGCGCTGAGCAGGACAACGACGGTGATGAACTGGCGGAGGCCGGTGACGTTGTTCACCGAGAAAAGCGACGTGAACTCTTCGACCGAGTAGATGGGGTAGTCGGGAAGGCTCTTCTTGAACGCCGGATCGAGGCAGGAAACGACGGCGTGCTTGGTGG
>CAYUZM010001017.1:0-1377 GCA_964449665.1 uncultured Solibacteraceae bacterium | reverse complement strand
ATTCGTCATTTTTGGATCGTCTAGCTTGACGAAGATTTGCGTCAGTTTGCCGGTGTTGCTGGTGAGATCCTGAAGGCGCTTCAGCGGAAGAACCATGCGCGCCAACTTGCCCGATTCGAAGATGCCGGCGATGCGCCACTCTTTATTGAGGACCTTGATGGTCGAGCCTACCTTGAGACCGTTCTGTTTGGCGTAGCGCTCGTCGACCATGATGTCGTCCTCGCCCTGGAATGGGCCACCGGCAACATAGCGGAAGCCGCCATTGAGCGCGCCGAATTTGTCGAGGTCGAGGCCGGTGACGGAGTCGATGCCGCCGATGGCCTGTGAAATGGTGCCGGTGACGAGCTTGACGTGGGGCTGTTTTTCGAAGTACTGAACCAGGCCTTCCGACATAGGTTCGTTGCCCATGCTGATGACCGAACTGCCCGGCGGGCGCACCCAGATGTCGGCTCCAACACCACGCGCGCGGCGGGCGGCTTCGTCCAACATGCCGCGGCTGAGGCCAACCAACGTCAACATCATCGCCACTTCAATGGCAATGGCGACAACGCTGAGCAGAGTACGGACAGGGCGGTGCTTGAGGTTCTCCAGAACTAGCTTATTGATCAACGGGAGGAGTCCTTCGGTGAATCGGGCAGCAATCTATCATTCTAGCGTGTGAAAGCGAATGGGTTCGGCGACGGGAGCCGCGTCAGGCTCCGGCGTCGACAAGGCGGATCATGCTGACGCTGATGGTGAAGGTCCGCTGGTCGCCGGGAGCCTGCCACTGGGGCGCGGCGGAAAGCTCGATTGTGTAGGACGGCGCGTCCTCGACGGGCTGTTCGAGAATGAGCAGGCCGTTCCGCTCGATCGGCCACCGCCGCGCCGGGCCGCCGTTCACGCGCAGGTCGATTGTGGCGGGAACGCCCTGCAGAAAGCTTTGCTCATGCACATGCCCTCGGATGCGGACCATTTGCGGGCCAGGTTTCACGCGCTTCAGCTCGGCCGTCGCCTGCGCGGCCATCCAGCGGTACTTGTTGCCGTAGACGCCTTCGAGTTCGTACCAGCCTTTGCCGAGCTTCGACTCGTGCCCGGGAATGGAGAAGTCGATCAGGTCGGCGCGGTCGCCGGGGTAAAGCTCCTTGCGGTCGGCGAGTTTGAGCACGTTATAGACACCGCCTTCGTTGGGAGCGTCGTAGCCGCAGGTGGCGCAGAGGAGGGTTTCGGCTGCGTCGCGGGAGAGGGGGGAATGGCAATCGGGGCAGCGCAGGTAGCGTTCAAAGTGATTCAGGTCCGGGGCCGTACTGTCCGGCGCGCCGCCCTTCTTGCAGAACGCGGCGAGCGTGCCCGTGAGCAACCGCGCGGGCACCCCGTCCGAGCCATAACGGTCCAATCTCC
>CAYUZM010001016.1:0-2705 GCA_964449665.1 uncultured Solibacteraceae bacterium | reverse complement strand
CCGCACAGGGAATTGGTTCGTTTCCATCATAACGCGAGGCGGGGGGCAGCGCTTGGCGCCCACCCTACCGCTTAAACGCCCGCTCAATCCCGCCCCGCTCCTCCGCGGTCAGGTTCCGCATCTGGCGTCCCCGCAGCAGGAACCACAGCTTGGCTGTCTCCTCCAGCTCCTCACACCGGTCCACCGCTTCGTCCATCGTGCGGCCCAACGTGATCACGCCGTGATTGCGCATCAGCATCGCATCGTGCTTCGCCGCCGCCGCGCCGACGGCCCCGGCCAGCTCGGTCGATCCCGGCCGGAAGTAAGGCAGCACGGCCAGCGGCGCCACGCGCATCAAATAGTAGGGCGTGAACACCGGCAGCGGCTCGGCCTCGTCCAGATCCGCCAGGCACGACAACGCCACCGTGTAGGTGCAGTGCAAATGCACCAACGCCCCCACCCGCTCCCCCGCCGCGCGATACGCCGCCAGGTGAAACGGATACTCCTTCGACGCCTTGCGATCGTTGAGCGCCTTGCCGTCCATGTCGATCAGCGCCATCATCTCCGGCGTCACGTTGCGCAGCGAGCAGCCCGTCGGCGTGATCCACACGCGGTCGCCTTCGCGCAGGCTGAGGTTGCCCGTCGATCCGAACGCCAGCCCGCGGGCATGAAAGCTGGCGGCGATTTCGCAGAGATGTTCGAGTGAGTTCATGAATGACCCTATTCAGCGTACCGACGGCTCCGCTCTCAGGCGAAGTTCAGGGCTCTCATAGTGCGACTCAGCCCATTGAGAACGCCAGAATCGAAGTACGTCTTCCACCACCTCTATCGACGTACCGGCGATCGCGTAATTCCTCTCCAATGAGGAATCGACCGATGACCTGTCCATGTGTGCACTCGTATGGGCCAGGATTACCTCGACTACATTCCGCGCAGATCCAACGGATCGTAGACCAGTCCTCAAGTCCCATCCCCTGATCGAGGCACCGCCTGACAAGATCGGCCTCGGCGTCGCTGTTGGGAACTTTGATGGCTACTTCGTAGGTGGAATAGTTGGACTGTTTCCACATCGCCATCTCGTCAAAGACCGGCACTTCGTCTCCCTTGATTATGCGAGTTCCGGATGTTGCACCGTCGTGGAGTACAACGTCACGATATCTGTGCCCGGACTCGGGAAGTGGAATGCTGTCGATCCTCAGTCTGACGGGATCGATTCGATTCCCCCAAACGACTTCTCCATCGCTGTTGGGATTCAGTCGAACACATGCGGTCATTGGCTCGAATTCCACCTCACCCGACACGGTCGACATTTCAATCCCACACTCGGACCACGCCCGTCTTGCACTGTCCCAATCCGCAAGCGCCGTCGCCGCGATGCCCATGTTCCACCACGCCGCCTCGTCGTCAGGATTCAACTCCGCGGCACGCCGATTGTGCGCCAGGCTCACTTTCCAATCGCCAGCGTACTTCGCAGAGAACCCAAGGTTGTAGCGAGGAACGCTCCAACGAGGGCAAAACCAAGCTGCAATCCGATTGATGCGATCGTAGCGACCGCGGTCCTTCACGCAATCCAGCCGATTGCTGTAGTCGACCAGCCAACCCGCAACGGACAAAAACATTTGGCTCATATCCGGCTCAATGCCTTCGTGAAAAAATCGCGCGATCCGAAGTTGCCCGATTTGAGCGCAAGCGAAAGTGGCGCGCCGCCGATGGTGCGCAACGCGGGCACGCCCGGATCGAGAATCGAAGTCAG
Source organism: uncultured Solibacteraceae bacterium (assembly GCA_964449665.1). Taxonomy (GTDB): domain Bacteria; phylum Acidobacteriota; class Terriglobia; order Bryobacterales; family Bryobacteraceae; genus JAFLBB01. The sequence continues at coordinate 973 of CAYUZM010001016.1, read as the reverse complement.
TTCCACGGCGCGCACGCCCAGCGCTTCCACTACCGCGCCCGAAGTTTCGCCGCCCGCGACCACGATGCGCCGCACGCCGCGTTCGTTCACGAAGTGCCGCGCCCAATCGCCCATGCGTTGCTCGATGTCGCGCTCGGCCCCGGGCGTGCGCGCTTCGGGAGCCGCGGAACTCGCCAGCGCCACCAGCCCGCCATGCGCGAGCACCGCATCCACTTCGGCGGGCGACACCGAGTAGTGCATCACGGCTGCGCCGGTCGAACGCAGATGGTCAAGTTGCGCCAAGGTCGCCGACGAGCAACTGCCCGAAAGAATCACGGCTGGACCTCGTGCCGGCGCATGCGTCAGAATCGGCGCGCGCTCGCCCGTCCAAAAACGCGGCAGGTGCATGGCCAAGCCACTGCCGCCCGTAATGAGCGGATGCCCCGAGAAGGCCTCGGCAATGCGCAACAGATCGTCGTCCGTGATCGCGTCCACGAGCGCAATCGCAACGCCCGCCCGCTCCAGTTCCCCGGCCTTCTTGGCAATCTCCAACGCCGATTGCGCCACAACAGACCACGGAATCAGCCCCACGCGTTTCGGCGTCTGGAGCTGCAGCCAGCGCACCAGATTCGAATCCGTCATCGGGTTCAGCGGATGCGCGCGCATCGGCGATTCCGACAGCGGCTCACCCAACACAAAGAGGTTGCCGCAGTACTGCGTGCGCCCGTTCACCGGCAACGCGGGCACGGCAATCGTGAACCGAACGCCAGCCGCCTCCATCAACGCCGCCGCCACCGGCCCGATGTTGCCTTGCGGCGTCGAATCGAACGTCGAACAATACTTGAACTGCCACTGGCGCGGCTTCAACGGGCTCAACGCGCGATACGCCGCCAGCGATTCCGCCACCGCGTCCGCCGGCGCAACCGAGCGCGTCTTCAGCGAAACGACCACGGCATCGTAGTGCGCCATCAGCGCCACCTGCTCCGGCCCCGGC
>CAYUZM010001015.1:0-2711 GCA_964449665.1 uncultured Solibacteraceae bacterium | reverse complement strand
ATCAGCAGGCACACGAGTGCTCGACTAGGAGACATGGGAGGTCCTCTTCTCTCGAAACGCTTGAATGTTGGGGCTGCCCAGGCAGCCCGGTTATACCAATACAGACCGGTCAATGGCTGCCATCGCTGACCGGACCCTCTCTTCCTGTTGCGGAGAGCTTGCCGGCATCGGTGGACGCGGCACACCGCCCTCGCGCCCCTGTGTTCGCATCGCCGCTCTCACGTTGGCGGGCAGGTTGGGCGCATCGATCGCGTTCCAAAGCCGCAGCAGATTCTTGTGCAGCGCCAGAGCCTGCACATCGTCTCCGGCGCGGACGGAATTCCACAAGGCGACACAAGCCTCTGGCGCTGCGCTGAGAATCGCCGCCACTGCCCCATCGGAGCCAAGCCGGAACGAAGGATACAGAAGCGCATCCACCGCAGATAGAATGCGCACGCGGTCCCGTATGCCTGCTTCCTCGGTGAGCAGCAGCAGGTCCGCCAACGCTTTCATGTCGCTTGCACTCTGCTTCACGCCGATCACGCCCTCCACTTCACGAATAATGCGCACCAGGAGTGGAGGCAGCAAATACGACCAAGGCACGACGTTATAAATGATCACCGGGATGCCCGCTTTGTCGGCAATCTCGCCGAAATGCCGCAACATCGAATCGTCATCCGGGCGGAAGACGTAGTGCACGGGCGTTACCTGCAGCGCGGCTACGCCGAGGTCGGCAAGGGCTTTGGCCCGTTCGATGGTGGATTGCGTACTGTCGGTGATGATTCCCGCGATTACCGGAACGCGGCCTCTCACTTCTTCGACAGTCCACCCCAGAATGCGGCGCGTCTCGTCGGTGGTCAGGGTGTGCCCTTCACCAGTGCTGCCACAGACGGCCAGTCCATGCACGCCAGCACGTTCAATCATGTAGCGCACCTCGGCTCGATGCGCCATTTCGTCAATCGACCCATCGCTGCGGAATGGAGTCACAAGGGGCGGAATGATCCCGTAAATATGTTCGTTGCTCAAAATTCCTCCATATGAGTCTGCGGCCGGATGGATCGCGCCGCTGCTATCACGTTTTTAGCAGAATTCTCCAGGTCACTGTCGGCGATGCGAACACTCGGGCCTGAGACGCTGACTGCCGCAATCGCCCCGCGCAGCGGATCGACGAACGGAGCCGCGACGCACCGCACGCCCACCTCGTTTTCTTCAAGGTCCAGCGCATAGCCGCGTTCCCGAATGAGTCCTAGCTCCGCTCGTAGCGTCGCCCACGAGGTCGCCGTGCGGCTGGTGTAACGCTTTAGTCCGCGCCGTTCCATCAGAGCCATCGCTTCCGCTGCGGGTATCGCGCTCAAAATCGCCTTGCCGAGACTTGTAGAATGCAGCGGCCACCGCGTGCCCACATCGCCGCGCGTGTGCAGTTGGTGCGTCGATTCCACCGCAGCGACAATCAGAACTTGATCGTCGGACAGCATGCCCATCTTGACCGTCTCGCCCGACTTCTCGGCCAGACGCCGCAGCACGGGACGCGCCTGCGCCAGCATCTCCGTGCTTCGCGCAAACACGAGTCCCATCTCCATCGCGCGCGGCCCGAGTCGGTATGTGCGATTCTCCGGATCCTGCCGCACCAGGTCGAACGATTGGAGTGTCTTGAGCAGATTATGGGCGGTGCTTTTCGGATAGCCGAGGTGGCGCGAAAGATCAGCCAGCGTCCAGTGTGGAGTCTGCAGAGAGAACTCGCCCAGAAGTTCTAGCGCCTTCTTCACGGAGGCGACCTCATAGTCCCGACTGTTCAGCTCTGCTGAACGCTTGCTCTCTGCCTGCTTTGCCACGATTCGACGGCCAGTATGTAGCGCTCTATACAGACTGTCAACCCGGTGTTCAGCAGTGCCGAATGAGCCGGTGATCTAGCCCGGAATCATGCCCGGCCTGCCTTTTCGGCCGCAATTACAGTCTGATACGGAGTTCAGGCTCCAGCAGGATTGTCTCGAACGGGCGGTTGGGGTGCTGAATCCGTTTGAGCAACAGTGCGGCGGCCCGCACGCCCACTTCGTAGCTGGGCTGCACGACGGTGGAGATTCTGGGCTGAAAGACATCTAGCCACTCGGCGTCGTCGGAACACATCACTTCGATTTCGCCGGGGCAGGCGATTCCGTGCGCGGCGAGGCCGCGCAGCATGCCGGTGATGAATACTAGGTTCGCGGCGAAGATGGCGGTGGGCCGTGGCTCTAGTTCCAGAAGCCGCAGGACCGCGCTCTCGCCCGCCTTGGAACTCAACTCTTCCTCGATCACACAGGACGGATCCGGCTTGAGTCTGTGTTCGGCAAGGGCATCCTGCCAGCCTTTTCTGCGATCACCCGCGACGCTGAGGGAGCGCTTCACGATAATCAAGCCGATATTGGTGTGCCCCCGGGAGAGGAGATGCTTGATGCCCAGATACGTCGAGCGACGGACATCCGCGGCGACCACGTCGGCTTCAGGCCTGGGTGGCTTTCGTCCCACGAACACGACGGGCCTTTTGCTTTCTAGCAACTTCTCCATTTCCGCATCCTCGCCGGGTGCCGGAAACAAGAGGAGACCATCCACCATGCGCGACCGGAAGGTGGAGATATAGCGGGATTGCTCGCGGAGTTGATTGTAGGTGTGGCCGAGTATGACAACATAGCCGCGCTTCCGCAGGTAATCCTCCGCGCCGCGCACCACTTCACCGTAATAGGGATTGGGGTTCGCGG
>CAYUZM010001014.1:0-2711 GCA_964449665.1 uncultured Solibacteraceae bacterium | reverse complement strand
CAAAATGCCATTCGTGTCGGCTGGTCAACGGGGAGAACGGAGAGGCCGGCCGTAGTAAAAGAAACCCACAGCGTAACGCCGGTAGCCCATAGTCAGGTCACGGGTTGTAAGAAGGTTTGAACCACCAAGATGAGCGATAGACAGCCTCAGTGCCATAGGGCTTTCCTTTCGCCCATGACCGCCGCTCCCAAAGCTGTTGACCGTTGTACAATCGAGCGCAAGTATTGAGCTTGTCAAAGACGGCTTGGGTGATGTACGTGGAATATCCCTGTTCACGAATACCGCTCAGCTTTGCCGCAATGTTTGGAGCTCTTCCAACCCAAACGAGGTCGTTATCGTTACGAACTCCTGCGCGGACTGCTCGGACCGGGCTGGTGTCGATACCCACCGATTGCGCAAAAGTGAAAGGCGAAGTCTTTAAGCGCGGATAGAAAGACAGAAATGCAGGCTCCAGCACTCCTCGAAAAAAGTAGTTAATTCTCAATGCTGCCGTTGCTGCGCTGGTGTTCTTGAAGTCCCCTAGGAATATTCCCATGACCCGGTCGCCGTCAAAACTGCGAATCTCACCCCCTGCGGCTTTGATCAAACGGGTCGTGCCGGACAAGTACGCTTTGCATACCTCTGCGGCGATCTGTCCATCGTACAAGGCGAGGGCTGTCGAATCGGCCAGATCGGCGTACAATATGGTGGCTTCCAACGTGACGCCAGAATTGCCAAGCGTAATGTCTTGCGATTCTGGTATTACTTGACCAGCACGTAAATCCCACCCACTCCTGACGATCGCGTCAACGGTTTTAGTGAGTTCTTCTTCCATTAGATTCATCTCGCCAGGGATGTTCGCACGCCAAGATGTTTGACAATCGTGCGAATCTGTTCGCATGCGAACTTTAGTCGGCGTGGTAGTTCTGCAGGGTCACCCGGATCGTAGCGTAAGAGCGTGAGACCTTGCAGGTCTGAAGGTAGTTTGAGCTCAGCTAGTGTGGGATGGATCAACAAGGCGCGGTGCCGCCCTAGCTTTCCCATGAATAGCCCGAGTTCAAAAAGGACATTATCTCGGAGTGTTGGCTGCCGGGTGCCCCGCGACTCGACGATGTCGTCGGGTTCGGCAATTGCGAGCGCAAAATCAGATTCAGTGACAACGTGCTCCAAGGCCTCTAGCGAGTAACCGCCAGCAAAGAACACTCCCTGATTCCAGACGATGCTGAATACATCTACTTCCAGTGACGCTCGTATTGTGTCAGCTACCGTCAAAGCTTCGGTCGAGGAAATGATGAAGAGCTTAGGATATTCATTTGGGGGAGCAATGAGCTCGTTTCTTTGATAAAGGCGTCGGGAGAGCTCACGGGCAATAGGTAGCCAGATTTGTGGGAACATGCGCCCGATCGACGTGAACTGAGCGTTGGTGAGCTTTAATGCAACAACAGTGTCATGTGCTACGACATCTGCAGATCGCTTGAGGGAAGGCTCGATCGCTGCCATTTCACCGACGTGCTGACCGGCCGTCCGTTTTCGGTATTCGTTGCCCTTTATGACGATCGAGACATCCCCAGCTAGCAGCAGATAGATATCGTTATCTTCACCGCCTTCGGCGATGATCTTTTGCGTTTTAGCAAACTCAAGCAACTGCCCGTTTTCCGCGATGACCTCAGCTAATGCCGCATCGCCACCGACGAACTCCTGACGCTTCAATGCTTCAATCAGATTTTGGCGATTCTCACCCTCAAAGCGCTCTCTCATCACAGCCCCCTTCTTTTGCATCCAGCACTATGGTTTGGTTGGAAAAGGAGAGTATACTACTGTGACAACTAGAATCCAGGAGAGGGAAATCACGTGAATCGTCGATCATTGGTTCTCGTAGCGCTCGGAACGTTCCTTGCACAACCTGCGACATGGCAAACCGTCAAGAGTTGGTCTGGCACTGGCATGAAGGAGACGGAAAGCTTTGAGGTTCGAAGTAGGGAATGGCGGATCAGTTGGTCGATGACTGATCCCGTATTCGAAGGCGCTGGCATATTGCAGATCTATGTCCACAATGAGAAGGACGAACTCGTCTCACTGGCGGCGAACACAAATAAGCCAGGAAGTGACACGTCATACGTCCGGGGCAAAGGCCGCTTCTATCTAAAGATCAACTCCGGCAATTGCAAATGGAAAGTCACAGTGGAAGATCAGAGCTAAGGTTATGTAATCGCATGCTCTCATATGCCGACATCGCGAAGGAATTCAAGGAATCACTCGGATACGTTCGACAAGACATGCAGTGGCTGTGCAAGCACAAGTCGGGATTGAACTATACCGTGGCGCTCCTCGCAACGTGCGCTTGCGAAGCATTGGCGGATGGGGGTGCATACACGAGCAAAGACAAAGCGCTAGCAGAGATACTGCCAGATGATGATTGGAAAAAGTTGGCAAAGCCATTATTCGACGCGTTGCGAAATGGTCTGGCGCACAGCTTCGATACGAAGCACATCGTGTTTGATGGTCAATCAGCGCAGATCGTTATGGTGTGGGGGCCTGTACCCCTGATCATGATCGACAAGTTCGATGACCATATGGACGGCTTATTCATTGGGACGGAAGCGCTGGCGCGGGGCGTCTGTGCGCTGATCGACCAATTCGAAGCAAAACTAAAAGTGGATACGGACGCCCGTCAGCGATTCAGGAACGCGCTCCACCGTGAGCGGGAAGTGCGATGCTCCAAAGAGCTCTGG
>CAYUZM010001013.1:0-2714 GCA_964449665.1 uncultured Solibacteraceae bacterium | reverse complement strand
GAAGTTTAATCGTCGTCTGAAGCGTGAGGCGGTGGTGGGTTCTGGCACTCTGGACAAGAAAGATATTGTTGATGTCATTAAAGCCCTGATCAACATCAAGAATGGCCTGGATACTGTGGATGATATCGATCACCTGGGTAACCGTCGTGTCCGTTCTGTGGGTGAAATGATTGAAAACCAGTTCCGTATTGGTCTGGTCCGTGTTGAGCGCGCCGTCAAGGAGCGTCTCAGCCTGGCGGAGAGTGAAGGTCTGATGCCGCAGGAGCTGATCAACGCCAAACCTGTTTCAGCGGTAGTGAAGGAGTTCTTTGGTTCCAGTCAGTTGTCGCAGTTTATGGACCAAAATAACCCACTGTCTGAGATTACCCACAAACGCCGTGTCTCTGCACTCGGCCCCGGTGGTTTGACCCGTGAGCGTGCTGGTTTTGAGGTTCGTGACGTACATCCAACCCATTACGGTCGTGTCTGCCCAATTGAGACCCCTGAAGGTCCAAACATTGGTCTGATCAACTCGTTGGCTGTCTATGCCCGTACCAATGACTACGGTTTCCTTGAGACCCCGTATCGTAAGGTGGTGGATGGTCGTATTACCGATGATATCGAATATCTGTCGGCCATTGAGGAGGGTGAGCATGTTATCGCTCAGGCCAGTGTGGCGGTGGATGGTGATGGCAACCTGTTGGATGATCTGGTCTCATGCCGTCATAAAAATGAATTTACACTCTCGCCGCGTGATCGGGTGACTTACGTGGATGTTTCTCCGCGTCAGATTGTATCGGTGGCTGCAGCGCTGATCCCGTTCCTGGAACACGATGATGCCAACCGTGCGTTGATGGGATCAAACATGCAGCGTCAGGCTGTACCAACCCTGCGTGCTGAAAAGCCGTTGGTGGGTACCGGTATTGAACGTACTGTGGCTATCGACTCCGGCGTGACCGTGGTCGCCAAGCGTGGTGGGGTTGTCGATGCTGTGGATGCTGCCCGTATCGTTGTTCGTGTCAATGATGATGAGACGATTGCGGGTGAAGCGGGTGTGGATATCTATAACCTCACCAAGTACACCCGTTCAAATCAGAACACCTGTATTAACCAGCGTCCGTTGGTTAAAAAGGGTGACATGATCAGCCGTGGTGACGTGATGGCCGATGGTCCTTCAACCGATCTGGGTGAGCTGGCGCTAGGGCAGAACATGCTGGTCGCGTTTATGCCGTGGAACGGTTACAACTTCGAAGATTCCATACTCATCTCCGAGCGTGTTGTTCAAGAAGATCGTTTCACCACCATTCACATCGAAGAGCTGACCTGTGTGGCGCGTGATACCAAGCTGGGTTCAGAAGAGATCACTGCGGATATTCCCAACGTGGGTGAGAGTGCGTTGGCACGTCTGGATGAATCCGGTATCGTCTACATCGGCGCTGAAGTAATGCCGGGCGATATTCTGGTGGGCAAGGTGACACCGAAGGGTGAAACCCAGCTGACGCCAGAAGAGAAACTTCTGCGCGCCATCTTCGGTGAAAAGGCCTCCGATGTTAAAGACACCTCACTGCGCGTACCGTCTGGTATGAGCGGTACCGTCATTGATGTGCAAGTCTTCACCCGTGACGGTGTTGAGGAGGATAAACGTGCACTCGAGATCGAACGGGCAGAGCTCGATCGCATCAAGAAGGATCTGTTTGATCAGTTCCGTATCCTCGAGGGTGACATCTATCAGCGTGTTGAAAAGCTCCTGATTGGCAAGGTTGCTGATGGTGGTCCGAAGAAACTTAAGTCGGGCGACAACCTTACCAAGGCCTATCTTGAGGATATTGGCCGCGACAAGTGGTTTGAGATTCGTCTTAAAGACGATGATGCCAACATGATGCTTGAACAGTCTGCTGAACAGCTTAAAGCTGAACGCAAGAAGATCGACGAGCGTTTTGAAGAGAAGAAGATGAAGCTCACCTCCGGTGACGATCTGGCGCCAGGTGTGTTGAAGATGGTCAAGGTTCACCTTGCCGTCAAGCGTCGCATTCAGCCTGGTGACAAGATGGCCGGCCGTCATGGTAACAAGGGTGTTATCTCCATGATCGTGCCAGCGGAAGATATGCCACACACCGCTGATGGTGAACCGGTGGATATTGTTCTGAATCCGCTGGGTGTGCCTTCACGTATGAATATCGGTCAGGTGCTGGAGTTGCATCTGGGCTGGGCTGCCAAAGGTGTTGGCATCAAGATCGGCAAGATGCTGGATCAGCAGCGCCAGATTCATGAACTGCGTGGCTTCCTGCATCAGGTCTACAATACTACCGGTGGTCGTCAAGAGGATCTCGACAGCTTTACCGATGCTGAGATCGTGGAGCTGGCAGGTAACCTGCGTCGTGGTGTGCCGATGGCGACACCTGTATTTGATGGCGCCAGTGAGGCTGAAATCATCAACATGCTGGAGTTGGCAGATCTACCACTCACCGGCCAGAACATGCTGACTGATGGTCGTACCGGTGAAGAGTTTGAGCGTCCGGTTAGTATTGGATATATGTATGTCTTGAAGCTCAACCATCTGGTCGACGACAAGATGCATGCCCGTTCGACGGGCCCATACAGCTTGGTTACCCAGCAGCCGCTGGGTGGTAAGGCGCAGTTTGGTGGACAACGTTTTGGGGAGATGGAGGTCTGGGCGCTGGAAGCGTACGGTGCTGCCTACACTCTGCAGGAGATGCTGACGGTCAAGTCGGATG
>CAYUZM010001012.1:0-2721 GCA_964449665.1 uncultured Solibacteraceae bacterium | reverse complement strand
CCACCGTCGCCCAGGCCATGCGTCCGTTCCCGCAGTACCAGGCCATCGTCACCGACGGCCAGAACGGCGACAAGAGCGGCCACTCGTCCTACCACGCCTTGACCTTGAAGATGGACCGCCGCTTCTCGAAAGGCCTCACCCTCAATTGGAACTACGTCTTCTCCAAGGTCATCACCGACTCCGATACCTACTACGCCAACATGACCGGCGCCATGGACCAGTACAACCGAGGTCTGGAAAAATCCATCGGCGCTTTCGACCAGACGCACGTGCTCAAGTTCTCCACGCTCTACGACCTCCCCTTTGGCAAAGGCCAACGCTGGTTGAACTCCGGGGTGCTCAATCAGCTGTTGGGCGGCTGGCGAATTGCTGCCATACAGGTCTACAGTTCCGGCAATCCGATTGCGTTGGTCCGCAACAACCCGTTACCGATTTTTAATGAAAGCACGCGTCCCTATGTGACGAGCTATGACGACTGGCGCGCCCCTGTTGGGGAGGGCGGCTTCGATCCCGGCCGCGACCGGTTCCTCAAACCCGCCAGCCAGTTCGGCGCGCAGCCCAACGATTTCGGCAACGTCACCCGCTACAATCCCAAGGTTCGCGCCTTTCCCAACCTGAACGAAAATGTCAGTATTGCCAAGACTTTCCGCGTTGGCGAGGTTATCCGGATCGATCTTCGCGGCGAGGCGTTCAATCTCTTCAACCGAACGGTATTCGGCACCGGCTCCACCAGCCTAAACGCAGCAACCCTCGGACTGGTGACCAACCAGTCGAACTCGCCGCGGCAGATGCAGGTCGGTTTGAAAGTGTATTGGTAGACGTGCTAGGCGGTTCGATTCGCCTGCAAACTGCACGTTGACGAACGAGTTAGCGTTACACTACAATTTCCTCATCTTGCTTCCGCGAGAGGGGGTCTTTGATGAAACGCTTTGTCGCGTTATGTGCCGTGCTGGCATCTGCCTTATCCGTTTACGGCCAGAGTGAACGAGGAAATATTAGCGGGTTGATCACCGACCCAACCGGCGCCGCCGTCGCGGCCGCGGAACTCACCGCGGTGAATACGGCAACCAATGCAACGTCCCGTACGGCCACGAGCTCGTCGGGCGAATTCAACATTCCCAACCTTGTTCCGGGCTCCTATCGTCTGGAGGTCGTCGCTACCGGTTTCAAGCGCTACGTCCAGCAGAACGTGGTCGTCGCCGCAGCCTCCACAATCCGCCTCGACATGGCCCTCCAACTCGGCCAGGTAAGCGAGCAGATCGAGGTTTCGGCGGCCGCCGCCGTCATTCAAACCGACAACGCCAAGGTCTCCACGCAAGTACAGAACAAGATGGTGGACGAACTGCCGCTCGTCGTGGGCGGCACTTTGCGCAGCCCGTTTAATCTCGTCGCCGTCGTGCCCGAAGCGCGCGGCGATGGCCAGGGTCTAGCGATCGGCGGCGGCCAGCGCGCCCAGTGGGATGCCACCCTCGACGGCCATAGCGTCGGCACCAACCGTTCCGGCGATACGGCCGAAGCCGCGCTCAACACACCCTCCGTCGAAGCGCTCACCGAGTTCACCGTCGACACCAATGGCTTCAAGGCTGAATACGGCCAAGCCGGCGGCGGCGTCATGACGTTCGCCTCCAAAAGCGGCACCAACAGCTTCCACGGCAACGTCTACGACTTCCTCCGCAACGATAAACTCGACGCCCGCGGCTTCTTCGCCAGCAGCCGCAGCATTTACCGTCAGAACGATTTCGGCGTCACCGCAAGCGGTCCCCTCTACATCCCTAAGATCTACGACGGGCGCAACAAGACGTTCTGGTTCGTTGCCTTCGAGGGTTTCCGCAACCGCGTCGGCGCCAACGCCACCATCCTGAACGTTCCCACTCCTGAAATGTACTCCGGTGACTTCCGCCAGTGGGTCGACCAGAACAACCGCGTTGTGCCCATCTACGACCCCCGTTCCCAGCGCGCCAACCCCTCCGGCGCCGGCTTCGTCCGCGACCTCTATCCGAACAACATGATCCCGGTATCGCAGTTCTCCACCACGGCGAACGCGATCGCGCAGTACGGCAAAGCCGTTCAGCCGAATCGCGGCGGCGTGCCGGGAACCAGCGGCTATGTTCGCCAGAACTACATCGTCACCGGCGGAACCATGGTGACGCCGACCGACAAATGGAGCGTCAAAGGCGACCAGATGTTCGGCAGCAACCACCGCGCCAGCCTGCTTTGGAACACGACGATCTATCGCGGCGAACCCGGCCCGGCCGGAGCGCCCGGCCTCCCCGAACCGCTCTGGAACGGCCAGATCCAGGCCTGGGACACCGAAGCCTTCCGGGTCAGCGAAGATTGGACCATCTCGCCCAACATGGTGAACCACTTCTCGTTCGCCAAAAACAACTTCGCCAAGAACTCCTACTCGGCCAACGTGGACAAGAATTGGAAGGACAAGGTCTGCATCAAGAACGCCGTCGATTGCAATCAGAACTTCCCCGGCATCGAGTTCTCCGAGTTCACCTCCTGGGGCGCCACAAGCTATAACGGCACTTATCAGCCGGGCTGGGGCTTGAAGAACGACCTGAGCTACATTCGCGGCTCGCACTCGCTCAAGTTCGGCTTCCAATATCAGGACCAGAACGCCGATGGCTTCGGCCAGCAGGACCTCGCCGGCCGCGCGGGCTTCGACTTCCGCAGCACCAGCGTGCCCGGCGCCGCTTCCTTTATCGCGGGCGGCGG
>CAYUZM010001011.1:0-2723 GCA_964449665.1 uncultured Solibacteraceae bacterium | reverse complement strand
GCGCCCGGTGGGGTGGTAGGGGATGCTGATCTGTGAGTCCCCCCCGGTCGTCGATGCCGCCCTTGGTCCGGTTGCGTTTCCTCATCGGTCAAGCGCAATGGAAGTTCCGCAGGCAACGCTTTCGCATCATTGGCAGGACTCAACCCACATAGCCAACAACGTCCTGACGGCAGGATTCTCGTGGGATAAGCTGCGGCTCGAGGCCTCCGGCTTCCGTGGCAAGGAGCCAAACGAAAACCGCTGGAACATTGACATGGGCAAGATGGACTCCTGGTCGACGCGGCTCTCGGTGTTCCCGGCCAAGAATTGGATGGCGCAGGTGTCCGGCGGCAGGCTTAAGCGGCCCGAGCAGTTCCATGCCGACGATATAGACCGAGTGACGGCTTCCGTTCACCACATTCGTCCGCGATCGAACGGCAACTATTGGGCATCGAGCCTGATCTGGGCGAGGAACTACAAAACGATCGAGAAGAACGCCACGAACGCGATCCTCGCCGAGACCGTCGTGCCCGTTCGCCGAAGGAACTTCGTCACGGGACGGTTTGAATGGTCTCAGCGTGACGAGTTGTTCGAATACGACCACGATCTCGCTCACGATGTGGAAGAGCGGGCCGGTAAGAGCGCATTCAACGTATCGGCGGTGACAGTGGGCTATACACGCGACGTTGAGCTTGTTCGGAATGTTCAAAGTGGCATAGGCGTTAACGTGAGCGCGTATGCAATCGACTCAGCGTTGAAACCCTTTTACGGCAACCGCCCTTGGGGCGTCAACGTCTTCGTCCGTTTCCGCCTGAAGCCCACCGAATAGTAGAAAGGAGGTGAATGTCATGGAAAAGGATCCAGTGTGCGGCATGCAAGTCGATCCGAAGAAGGCGGCCGGCACGAGCGAGTATCAGGGCAAGACCTGGTACTTCTGCAGCGCCGGCTGTAAGCGAAAGTTCGACCAGAACCCGGAGCAGTACGTAAACCGCTAACGGAAGCGGAAGCACCAAGTGGGTGTGCGCAGGCGCACTCACTCGTAGGGGAGGCAGCCTTTTAATGAAACACGAACACCACACCGCTAATGAAGTCGTCGATCCCGTTTGTGGAATGACGATCGCGCCCGAGGATTCCGTCGGCCACGTTGAACGCGAGGGCAAGACGTACCACTTCTGCAGTTCATCCTGCAAGGAGAAGTTCCAGGCCGATCCCCTGCGCTACTCTGTGGAGGCTTCAGAAGCTACCTCCCCTCAACTCCATCACGATCCAGTCTGCGGAATGGACATCGAATCGAAGGACGCAACCGGAACTCTGGAGCACGGCGGCAAGCTCTACCACTTCTGCGGCAACTCCTGCGTCGAGAAGTTCAAAGCAGATCCGAAACGCTACCTTGAAGCCCCGCAGCCGCAAAAGGCGCCGAGCGGCAGCGAATCGGTTGAGTACACGTGTCCCATGGACCCCGAGGTCCGCCAGCTTGGGCCGGGCATGTGCCCAAAGTGCGGCATGGCGCTGGAACCCGCAACGGTTGCTCCACCCCAAGCACGAACCGAATATACCTGCCCCATGCATCCGGAAATCGTGCGCGCCGAACCGGGGAGTTGCCCGATCTGTGGGATGGCGCTCGAACCGCGTACCGTCGTGCTGGAAGAGGATAACCCAGAACTCCGCGACATGACGCGACGGTTCTGGGTGTCGGCAATCCTCACGTTGCCGATGCTGGCGCTGATGGTTTCCGAGATGCTGCCGGCCAAGCCGCTTCAGATGCTGCTCGGACCAACGGCTCTCTTGTGGGGGCAATTCGTTCTTTCCACGCCGGTCGTGTTGTGGGGCGGCTGGCCTTTTTTTGTGCGCGGGTGGCGGTCGGTCGTCAACCGAAACCTGAACATGTTCACGCTTATCTCGCTGGGCACGGGTGCGTCCTATGCGTACAGTGTGATTGCGACGCTTCTGCCAGGACTGTTTCCAGAATCGTTTCGCGACCATCATACGGGAGCCCTAGCCGTATACTTTGAGCCGGCAGCCGTCATCGTGACGCTCGTGCTGCTGGGGCAGGTGCTGGAGCTCCGCGCGCGAAGCCAGACCTCCAGCGCGCTCAAGGCTCTTCTCGGGCTTGCGCCCCGAACGGCCCGCATCATTCGGACCAATGGCGCCGAAGAAGACATCGGCGTCGATCAGGTGAGGCCCGGTGACCGGCTTCGCGTCAGGCCCGGCGAAAAAATCCCTGTTGATGGAGTTGTTCGCGAGGGAAGCAGTTCCGTGGATGAGTCGATGGTGACGGGTGAGAGCATTCCGGTGGAGAAAATGCCGGAAAACAAGGTGACCGGCGGGACCATCAACGGAACAGGCAGTCTCATCATGGAGGCCCAACGAGTGGGTGCGGACACGCTGCTCGCACAGATTGTGCGGCTCGTCGGTGAAGCACAACGCTCGCGAGCGCCGATTCAGCGGCTGGCGGACAGTGTCGCTGGCTGGTTTGTTCCGGCCGTCATCGTTGTAGCGGTCGTTACCTTCGCGCTGTGGGCTGTGTTTGGGCCCGAGCCTCGCATGGCCTATGCGCTCGTGAACGCGGTAGCCGTTCTGATCATCGCCTGCCCCTGTGCGCTCGGCCTCGCGACGCCGATGTCGATCATGGTGGGAACTGGGCGGGGCGCTCAGGCGGGCGTGCTGGTGCGAAAGGCCGAGGCGCTCGAGGTATTGGAGACCGTCGACACGCTGGTAGTAGATAAGACGGGCACCTTGACCGA
>CAYUZM010001010.1:0-2727 GCA_964449665.1 uncultured Solibacteraceae bacterium | reverse complement strand
AGGAAACCGAAGTTTCGCAACCCGTCCCCATGGCCATGCAGGTCGCCGCCCCGCGCAACTCCGGCGAGCTAAAAAGCTTCATGCAAGCCTTCGGCCAGGCCAACCGAGGCACGCCCGCGCGCCCCTCGCAGCCCTCGCCGCTCCAGCCCATCATGCTCATGCGCTCCTCGGTCGTTACAGACCGAGTCCTGGCCGCCAAAGACAGCCGCGTGCAGCGCCTGCTCGACTCCTATAAGGACGACGGCAAAGTGGTCGATGAACTCTTCACCGCCACCCTCGCCCGCCCGCCGCTGCCGGAAGAGCGCACCCTCGCCACAACCGTCATGGCGAAGGATCGCACCGAAGGCGCACAAAACGTCCAGTGGGCCCTGCTCAACCTGGTCGAGTTCCTCTATAACTTCTGAGGCGTTTCCCCATGAAACCCATCCGCACCGTCAGCGATCTCCTCCCCACCCGCCGCGACCTCCTGCGCTACGGCGGCCTCGGCCTCGCCGCCGCCTCCGCCGAAACATTTTTGCCCCTCCGCGTGCGCGCCGCCACCACCCCCTCCAAGGTCCGCCCCCGTGGCAACGCCAAGAACGTCGTCTTCTACGAAATCTCCGGCGCCATCTCGCACCTGGAATCGTTCGATTTCAAAGAGAGCCCCGGCATGCCCAAAGACATCCAGGTCTCCAAGCTCCCCACCGGCATCTACTTCCCCACGAATTTCTTCCCCAACATCACGCGCGTCATGGATCGCGTCGCCATCATGCGCTCCCTCGTCAGCCATGAAGAGGTGCACCTCCGCGGGCAATACTACGTCCAGGCCGGCCGCCCTCTCAACGTCGCCTTCGCCAAGGAGATCCCCTCGCTCGGCTCCGTCGTCGCCAGCGAACTCGAATCCCGCCGCCGCGAATCGGACACGTTCCCCACCTACGTCTCCTTCAACCTCGAAACCAACCAGGTCGGCGCGCTCTCCACAGGCTTCCTCCCGCCCCAATATTCCGTTTTCGACCTCAACCCGCAACAGGCCCTCAAGGGCATGTCGCTCGATCAAAAGGCCACCGAACTTCTCGAAGAGCGCTGGCGCGTCCTCGAAGGCCTCCGCGAAATCAATCGTGACCGCATGAAGGGCTTCGGCCGCGGCGTCGACGCCTACGAAGACTTCTCCGTCACCGGCAAGAAGCTCCTCACCGACTCGCGTTGGCCCGCCGCCTTCCAACTCTCCGAAGACGACCGCAAACGCTACGGCAACTCCGCCCCCGGCCTCTCCTGCGCCCTCGCCCGCAACCTCCTCCGCCAGGACGCCGGCACCCGCTACATCCACATCTGCCAGCACGGTTGGGATCACCACCGCCGAATCTGGGACAAAACCACCGAAGACAACCACTACGCGCTCATCAAAGACTTCGATCCCGCCCTCGCCGCGCTCATCGAAGACCTCGCCGCCACGCCCGCCAAGGGCGACTCCACCACCTCCGGCGCTCCCCAATCCGGCCCCCAAAAATCCCTCCTCGATGAGACCCTCGTCGTCTTCATGAGCGAATTCGGCCGCACCCCCGGCCCCCTCAACTTCATCTTCGGCCGCGATCATCACAAACACGTCTTCCCCGCCATGTCCGCCGGCGCCGGCGTCAAAGGCGGCCACGTGCGCGGCGCAAGCGACGCCGACGGCCGCTTCCGGCTCGACACCGGCTGAGACCACCAAGAACAGCCCCGCATCGAAAATGTCGTCGCCACCATCTACTCGGCCCTGGGAATCGACTGGTCGAAAGAGATCCACAACACGCCCTCGCAGCGCGCCTATCCCTACGTCGATCAGTTGGGCGCCAACGGCATCATCCCCACTGACGAGCTCTCGGAAATCTACGGCTGATGGTTCGCCTCGCCGCCGCCATCGCGCTCACCCTCTGCGCCTTCCCCCCGGCCGCCCTCCACGCCGCCGAACCCGGCATGGCCTTCATCCCCGGCGGCCCCTTCCAACGCGGCCGTTCCATTCGTCTCCCCGATACCGAGGTCAAGTGGTACCCCACCGCGCACAAAGACGACCAGCCCGCGCGCAGCATCACGCTCGACCCCTTCTACCTCGACATCGCCGAAACCACCAACGAAGATTACGCCGCCTTCGCCAAGGCCACCCGCCACCGCACGCCCTACCACTGGCGCAAAGGCCAGCTCCCCGAAGGCAAAGAAAAGCTCCCCGTCGTCAACGTCAGTTGGGACGACGCCACCGCCTACTGCGCCTGGCGCGGCAAACGCCTTCCCACCGAAGCCGAATGGGAACGCGCCGCCCGAGGCAACGCCGAAGGCGCCATGTACCCCTGGGGCGACCGACCGCCTAAAGCCACCGACGCCCGCTACGGCGCCGAAACGCCCGCCCCCGTCTGCACCAAAGCGAAAAACTACTTCGGCCTCTGCGACATGATCGGCAACGTCTGGGAATGGAACTCCGATTGGTACGGCCGCACTTACTATGAATCCTCGTCCGATCAAAACCCCACCGGCCCCGAAACCGGCATGTACCGCGTCCTCCGGGGCGGCTCCTGGTTCGACACCCCCGGCTTGTTCCTGATGGTCTCCTATCGAAGCTGGGCCCGCCCCGCCGAGCGCTCCGCTACCATCAGCTTCCGCTGCGCAAACCCGTTCGCCGCCAAACCCAAAGCCGTCACCAACCCCACCCACACCCCCCCACTCACCACCACCGACAGCTAAACCAGCGCCCCCCACACCCCCCACACCGCACGCCCC
>CAYUZM010001009.1:0-2729 GCA_964449665.1 uncultured Solibacteraceae bacterium | reverse complement strand
AGCGCCTTCGCCAGCGGAATCAAATCTTGGATCGTGAAGTCCTCCAGGCGTGGGAGAACGTTTCGCAGGTCCATCTTCCTATGGTAAGCGCCCCGCGCCTATTCGGCCCGCACGGGATTGCGCAACGTGCCGATCCCCTCGATCTCCACCTCCACTACATCGCCCGGCCCCATCTTGCGCGTGTTCCCCGGCGTGCCCGTGTAGATCAGATCGCCCGGTTCGAGCGTCACAAACTGGCTCACAAAGCTCACCACCGTCGCCGTATCGAAAATCAAATCCGACGTCTTTTGTTGTTGCACTACCTCGCCGTTGATCCGCGTCGTCAGCAGCAGGTTCGAATGGTCCAGCCCGCGCACCGCCACCGGGCCCAGAGGCCCGAACGTATCGCACCCTTTCGCCCGCCACCACTGCACGTCCTTGCCTGCGCCGCGCTGCCAGTTGCGGTCGCTCACGTCGTTGCCGCACGTCACGCCCCAAATCGCCTTCGCCGCCGTTGCTTTGTCGGCGAGTTTCACACGCTTGCCGATAATCAACACCAACTCGCCCTCCGAATGAACATCCTCGGCCTCGCGTGGCAAAACAATCGCGGCCCCGCTCGGAATCAACGACGTCCGCGGCTTATAGAACATCTCCGGCTTCGTCGGAACCGGCCGGTCGCCCAAGTGGCTCAAATAGTTCTGCCCCACGGCAAACACCTTGTTCGCCGCAACAGGCTCCAGCAAAGTGAGCTTCCCCACCGCAACACCCTTCTCGGCTACCGAATGCTTCCCAAACAAATCCCCCTTAACCCGGTAAACCAAATCTTTCTTCAGAAGCCCAACAACCGGCCCCGTCTTAGTAGCAAACCGAACGTATCGCTGAACAGCCATCTCTCTCCTATCTGTGTAAATCTGTGTCCATCTGCGGCTTAAAACATCTCCGAAGCCCGCAACAAAGCTTCCTGCACTTCCAAATCCTGATCCGGCGTTACCGGCAAAGCTTTCCCCGTCCGCACCGCCGCCGCCAACTCCACAAACCCGCCCACATACCGCTCATACTTCTCCAAGACGATCTCCTGCGGGCCTTTATTGTATGGACCTGCCGCCTTATGCAAATCCATCGCCAGCCTCGGCGTCCCCTCAATCGGCCGCAACACCGCGTTCCCGTTCGTTCCCCACACTTCAAACCCCCGCTGTGCCGTCGCCCCCGGCTGCATCACGGCGCTCGTAATCGTCCCCATCGCCCCCGCCCACTCAAACACCGCATGAGTGCTATCCAGCAACCCATCGCTCAACTTCCCGTGATGCCGCAAAAACGGCGTCACCTTCACCGGCCGTCCCATCAACCGCACCATCGGATCCACCAAATGCCCGCCCAGTTCGAACATCGTCCCGCCCTGAAACTCCGCCCACGCCTTTCGCTGCTGCGCGTCGATCAGCGTGTTCATCGTTCCCCGCACCATATAAACATCCCCCAGCCACCCCGCCCACACCGCCTCGAAAATTTTCGCGAACCCCGGATGCTGCCGCCACATATACCCCATCTGCAGCAGCCGTCCCCGCTTCCCCGCCTCTTCCACCAGCTTCTTCATTCCCGCCCAGTTGTCCGACGGAGGCTTCTCCACATGCACATGCTTGCCCGCCCGCAGCGCCTCCATGGCCAGCGCCTCGTGCGTCTTCACATCACTTTCCACGGCGATCACCTGCACGCCCGCATCCCCCAGCAGCGCAGCCTTCTCCACCAGCTTCACGCCCTTCTTGCGATAGCTCTCCGCCAACCCACCATCGGCCTCCCACAGCCCCGCCAACTCCCAATCGGCCGCCTCCATCGCAATGCGAATTTTCGCCGCCGCATGCGAATGGCTCCCGCCCAAAAAGCCAATCCGGATCTTCCCGCCGCCCTGCGCCATCCCCTTCGCCGCCGCCACCGTTCCCATCAAAAGTTCCCGTCGCCGCATCGTGTGAGCTAGTCTACTACGCGGCCCCACCCGCTCCACGCCCATGCTCTCTCCCGCACCCACGCCCATCCACTCCTCAGCGCCCCGTCCTGCGCACTCACGCGCGTCCCCTCCCGCGCACTCGCCCACGCGCCCTCTCATGCCCTCGCCCATGCCCTCGCGCCCACCATTGCCTTTGGCCTCGCGCCCCATTCCAGCCCGCAAAAGCCCAGTGATAAGCTAGAAAAACACCTCTCCGCCAATCTCAGCAGCCGCCGAGGCGTCTCCGGCCCTCCGCGCGTAGAAGGAGCTTCGATGTACCGCAAGTCCGCTTCCGCCCTGGCCGTGCTCACTACTCTCACGCACGCCCTCGCCCAGCCGCCCGCGCAAGCACCCAAGGCCGTCGCGCCCCTCGTGTTCAAAGACGAAAAGGCAATCCTCAAAGTCCACTCCCTCAAAATCGCCGGCAAGGACCTCCGCTACCAGTCCCACACCGGCTTCCTCCCCATCAAAACCGAATCCGGCGAAATCGAAGCCCAGCTCTTCTACACCGCCTACACCGTCGAAACCGAGTCCAAACAAAAACGCCCCGTTACGTTTTGCTTCAACGGCGGCCCCGGCGCCGGTTCCCTCTGGCTCCACATCGGCGCCATCGGTCCCCGCCGCGTCCCCATGAAACCCGACGGCTCCATGCCGCCCCCACCCTACAAACTCGTCGACAACCCCGATACCTGGCTCGACCAGTCCGACCTCGTCTTCATCGATCCCGTCGGCACCGGCTACAGCCGCTTCGTCGCGTCGGGCGAGGAAGCGC
>CAYUZM010001008.1:0-2729 GCA_964449665.1 uncultured Solibacteraceae bacterium | reverse complement strand
ACTCTTGGTTCCCCTCCATCACCGGCGGGGTCGACGCCTACCTGGTGCGCCTCAATGCCGACCGCTCCGCGATCGAATACGCCACGCTGATGGGCGGCAAAAACACCGACGCCGGAACTGAGATCGTGGTGGACCGCTCCGAAACCGTGCTCGTCGCCGGAACCACATCGTCCACTGACTTCCCCACCGTCACTCCCCGCGCCAGCCCTTATCGCGGCGGCGCCACCGACATCTGGCTCGTCCAATTCAATTTCGGAGCCGGTACCCGCATCGGCAATCGCCTCCTGAGCGCCGCGCCTGTCTTCCGTGGCGTCTATCCCGAACCGGTCTCGCCCGTCAACCAACCGCCGCTTCCCACTGGTGAACCTCTGCCGCCCGTCTCCGGTGTCCGCGCGCCTGTCTATTCCCAACTGCTCGGCAGCGATGGCGAAGACTCCGTCCTGCGCATGAACGTCAGCGGCAGCCAGTTGCGCATGGTCACCCGGTTCGGCGGCACGCAGCACGTCACGCCCATCTCCAACGGCATCGGTACCTGCGGCGGCGGCCAGAACAATTTCGGACTCGTCACCTTCCAATACGGCGCCGATCTGCAAAACCCTGTCCAGCAGTGCATCGCGCCCGGCACGCCCACAGACGGCCTCATCCTCGATACCCAAACCATCGTCTTCGCCGGATTCGTCGGCGGACCCATCATCGACGCCGCCGGCAGCGGTCAGGGCTATCTCGGCAAAGAAGATGCCGTGCTCATCTCTTACTCGACGCTCGAACCCGATCCCCTCGTTCGCGAAAGCTTCCTGCTCACCGCGGGCGAACGCGCCAACAACCACGGCGTCGCCGGCGACCCCGTCAACAGCGCTTCCGGCGAGCTCTACGACTTCGAACTCGATATCGACCTCGGCGGGCCCATGAACCTCCGCCTCGAACGCCACTACGGTACGCTGCTGCGATCCTCCGGCATCTCCAGCGCGCTCGGCCCCAATTGGATGCACAACTACGATTCCCGCATCAGCGTCCGCGACGCCCGCGCCACCGTGCGCGTCTATCCCGGCCGCCGCATCGAATTCCAGCGCCAGGGCAACGAGTGGTTCCTCGTCAACGCCGAACAGTTCGCCTACCAGCTCATCTCCGAATCCACCTCCTACCGCTTCTACGACGCTCTCCAGCAGCGCATTCTCACCTTTACCCCCACCGGGCTCGTCGTCAAGATCGAAGACCTGCGCGGCAATGCCCTCACGCTCACGCAAACGCCCAACGGCCCCGAAGAGATCAGCGACGGCCTCGGCCGCTCCTTGCGCTTCATCTATGACGCCGGCCGCCTCGTGCGCGTCGAAGACACCAACGGCCGCGCGCTCACCTATGAGTTCACCGGCGACACCCTACGCGCCGTCGGCCTCCCCGGCGGCGGTTCCACCAGCTACACCTACACCACTGCCGGTCCCCGCTCCGCCCTCATGCTCTTCAAGACCGAGGCCGAAGGCAATACGCCCTATGCGCAGGACTATGACAACTTCGCCCGCGTCATCCGCCAGCGCGATAGCCGCGGCAACGCCATGCTGCTCACCTACGACGCGCCTTCGCCCGGCATGACCCGCATCGTCGATGCCGCCGGAGGCGTTTCTATCCATCGCCATGAAGGGCAGAACAACCTCGTTGAGTTCACCGATGCCGAAGGCGCCCGCACGCAGTTCGATTACAACGCCTCCAACATGCCCCGCACGCGGCAGGAAGGCGGCGGCACGGTCTTCACTTCCACCTACGACACGGCGGGCAACCTGCTCCGCGAAACGAACTCCTCCGGCGAGATTGTGCAATACACCTACGGCGAATTCAAAATCGCCGGCTTCACCGTCTACAAGCGCACCAGCGCCGTCTTTGCCGATGGCTCGGGCGAAGTCTATCGCTACGATGCCAATGGCAATCTGACATCGTGGATCAACCGCACCGGCGCCGCCGCCGGCATTGCCTACGATTCTCGTGGCTGGGTCAGCGCCGTCACCCGTCCCACCGGCGGCACCGTCGAGTTCACCCTCAACCCCGATGGCACGCGCTCCCATATGCGCGAAGAGTCCGGCGACGTCACCCGCTTCGAATACGACGCCGTCAAACGCCGCACCCGCATCGTCTGGCCCGACGGAACCCAGCGCAGCTACAGCTACGACGTCCGCGACCGCATCATCGGCGTCACCGACGAACGCGCCAAACGCCATACGCTCGAATACGACCGCAACGGCCGCCTCACCTCCTGGATCGACACCTCCGGCCAGCGCCGCCTCTACAGCTACGACGCCAACAACCGCCTCCTCGTCCACACCGAGCCCGGCGGCAAGGCCTGGCGCTACACCTACGACGCCGTCGGACGCCTCGATTCCATCACCGACCCGGCCGGCGTCGCCACACGCTACCGCTACGACAAAGCCGGCCGCCTCCTCGGCCTCAGCGACGCCGCGGGCCCGCTGGTCACCATCGCCTACGACACCTCCGGCCGCGTCCGCACCGTCGCCAATGGAAACGGCCAGACGATGACCTATGGCCGCGACGCCCGCGGCCGCGTCACCAGCCTTACCGATCCCGCCGGTGCCGCCTGGCGCTTCGAGTACGACGCCGCCGGACGCCTCGGCGCCGCCGTCAATCCCCTCGACGAACGCGTCCAATATTCGTGGCGCCGCGGCACGCTGCTCGAAAAAGAAACACTCCCCGGCGGAACCGCCCTCGCGCTCGCCTACAACGCC
>CAYUZM010001007.1:0-2734 GCA_964449665.1 uncultured Solibacteraceae bacterium | reverse complement strand
GTGGTTGAACCATACGGGGGGCCGGGGGGGGTCGGTGGCATACACCTCGCCCTTCGACGTCACCGCCAGGTCGTTCATTTCGAGGTCGCTGGCAATCACCTTCTCCGAGCCGTCCATGCCCCACGACACCAACTGCCGCTTCTCGCGATTCGTCGCGTAGAGCCTTCCGTCGGGACCAAACATCATGCCCAGCACGCGCCCGGCCTTGTCCTTCCACAGCACCGCCTTGCCGTCGGCGCCAACCTTGAAAATCTTGTCCTGCCGCGCGTCCGTGAAGAAAGCATTTCCGTCCTTGTCCGTGGCGGGGCCCTCGGTCAATCCATGGCCGCGGCTCACCTCCTCCCATTCGCTCGCCGGGTCGAGAATCTGCAGCACCTCATGCCGCGCGCCCGCCTTGCGCGACGCCGTAATCGGCTTCGGATACTCTCGCCACAGCCAGCGCAGCGCATCGGGCAGAATCGCCGAACCATGAATGCCGTTGTGCCCCTCGGTGCCCCATTCGCGCTTCACGTCGTAGCCCGCGTATTCGAGCGAGCTGTACATGTCCTGATTGGCGATCCACCAATTTCCGGCATAAATGTTCTGGTCGTGATCGCCGTCCTGAATAAAGATCCGCAGCGGCTTCGGCTCGACCTTGCGAATGAGCGACGGGTAGATCTGGCCCCCGCGCAGATTCGTGTAGGAACCGATATAGCTCAGCACGCGGCGGAACTGATCGGGGCGCTCCCACGCGGCCGTAAACGCGGCGATGCCGCCCGACGAGGAACCGGCGAGCGCACGGTCGTTCGGGTCGTTCGAAAGATTGTAGCTTCTGGCAACCTCGGGCAGGATCTCTTCCAACAGGAAACGCGCATATCGGTCGCCGAGGCCGTCGTATTCAAGGCTGCGATTATAGCGGCCCTGTTGCGTTTGCGCGTCGAGCGGCGGCAGCACGCCGGGGTTGATGAAGATGCCGATGGTCACCGGCATTTCGCCCTTGTGGATGAGGTTATCCATGACGATGGGGGCGCGGAAACGCGCGCGCTCGTCGGTGGCAATCCAGCCGCCGCCATCCTGCACGATCATCACGCAGGCGGGCTTGTCCGTTTTGTACTGCGCCGGAACGTAGATCCAGTAGTCGCGCACGGTGCCGGGAAAGATCTTACTGGTCCAGGTGAACTTAGTAACCTTGCCTTCGGGAACGCCCGGTTGACGTTGGGAATCCGGGCCTAACGGATAAGTCGTCTGGCACGGCACGACGGCGCTTAGGGCAAGGAGAACGAGGGCGGTTCGCATGGCTTTCTATCATTCCACACAACAAATTGTTATTGCACCGACATGGGAACGAAATGATCCGTTGCTAGACTTCACCGATTATGAAACGAATCCTCACCGTTCTTGCACTTGCCTGCCCGCTTCCGGCGCAAGACCCCACGATGACCGTGCTCGGAACCTACCGGAGCGGACTTTACAACGTAGGCGCGGCCGAAATCACGGCGCACGATCCGCTGACGCAGAGGCTTTTTGTCGTCAACGGCGGCGACAAGACCATCGATATTCTGGACATTCGGAACCCTGCGAATCCCACGCGCATCACGCAGGTGAAGATGCCAGTGGACGTGGGCGATTCGGCGAACAGCGTCGCGGTGAAGAACGGGGTGATCGCGCTGGCCGTACAGGCGGCGGAGAAAACCGACCCGGGCTCGGTGCTTTTCATCGACGCTAACGGCACGCCACTGAAGAGCGTAAAGGTAGGCGCACTGCCCGATATGCTGACGTTCACGCCGGACGGCAAAAGGGTCTTGGTGGCGAACGAAGCGGAACCCTCCGACGACTACAAGACCGATCCCGACGGGAGCGTGAGCATCATCGACATTTCGGGCGGCGTCGATTCACTGACTCAGGCAAACGTGAAGACGGCCACGTTCTCGTCGTTCACGAAGCAGAAGCTGCCGGCGGGCGTTAGGATCTACGGTCCGAACGCGACGGTTGCTCAGGACTTGGAACCCGAATACATCGCCGTCTCGCCCGACTCGAAGACCGCTTATGTGGCTCTGCAGGAGAACAACGCGCTGGCGATTATCGACGTGGATAGCGCGACAATCACCAAGATCGTTGCGCTTGGATTGAAAGAGCATTGGCGCGAGGCGAACTCTCTCGACGCGAGCGACCGCGACGGTGGCGTTTCGTTGCGTACGTGGACGGTGTGGGGCATGTATCAGCCCGATGGCATGGCCTCCTACACGTCGCCCGACGGAAATTTTTACTTGCTTACCGCCAACGAAGGCGATGCACGCGCCTACACGGGATTCAACGAGGAGGCCCGCGTGTCGGAATTGAAACTCGATCCCGCGCGCTATCCGCAGGCGGCGGAGAACCAACTGGCGACGGAGATGGGGCGGCTACGTACAACAAACGCCACGGGCGACCTGGACGGCGATGGTGACTTCGATATGATCCACACCTTTGGCGCGCGCTCGTTTTCAGTGTGGGACGCGGCGGGGCAGCTTGTGTGGGACAGCGGCAACCACTTCGAAACGATCGGCAGCTTGAACTACCCGGTGGCGCTCAATGTTTCGAACTCAGACAACGCGCTCGATTCGCGGAGCGACGATAAAGGACCGGAGCCCGAGGCCATCATCACGGCCACCATCCGCAACAAGCCGTATGCGTTCATCGCCAACGAGCGCCAAAGCAACATCATGATCTACGACATGACCGCACCGCGCAACCCCCGCTACGTAGGGCAGTATGG
>CAYUZM010001006.1:0-2736 GCA_964449665.1 uncultured Solibacteraceae bacterium | reverse complement strand
GACGTTAAAGAGTACTTTTTCCCGCCGCAGCTTCCACCGCTTGAGGTGACGTCGAAGCCGGTTCCGGTAAAAGACATTTGGGGATTTTCCGGCGGCAAGGGGAAGCATGCCGGACTTACCTCCATGCTGATCCACGGCAGCCTGCTTGGGCTGGCTTTGCTGGTGGGAACGAACCCAGCCGTGCAGTCAGTGGTGAAAGAACAGATCACGCTGATCGCGCCCGATTTGGCTCCGTACCAGCCGTCGGCCAAGCCGAAGGCCCAGCAGATGGGCGGCGGTGGTGGCGGAGGCGACCGCAGTCCGGTTCCGGCGAGCAAGGGCAAGCTGCCGAAGATCGCGCCGAAGCAGTTTGTTCCGCCGACGGCGGTGATCCGCAATGAGAATCCGAAGCTGGCGATGGATCCTTCGATCATCGTCCCGGCTGATGCGCCGCTACCGATACTGAACTCGGCGGTTCTGGGTGATCCGCTGGGCAAGATTGGTCCGCCCTCAAATGGCACGGGTTCCGGCGCGGGCATTGGCTCCGGAAGGGGCGGTGGTGTCGGGAGTGGCGACGGCGCCGGTGTTGGTCCCGGCAGGGGCGGCGGTATCGGCGGTGGCGCCTACCGGATTGGCGGCGGCGTGAGTGCGCCTTCGCTGATCTACAAGGTGGAGCCTGAATATTCGGAAGAAGCCCGCAAGGCAAAGTTCCAGGGGAGCGTGCTGCTGTCCGTGGTTGTGGACGAGAAGGGCAATCCTCGGGACATCAAAGTCGTCCGGCCGCTTGGGCTTGGACTCGACGAGAAGGCCATTGAAGCCGTCCAGAAGTGGCGCTTCCGTCCTGGCGTCCTGCAGAACAAGGCTGTGCCTGTGCAGGCGATGATTGAAGTGAACTTTAGATTGCTGTAATCGCGCACAACGGAACCTGCGCCCTTCGGGCTCGGTACGGTGCGTTCGACTCCGCTAACCCAAATCCGATAACTGCGTGAGGACTCCGTTCGAATCTCCAATGGAGCCCGGCTGCACGCCCATGCGATCCAACATGCTCATGTACAGGTTGGTGAGGGGCGTTTCCTTCGCATAGCGGATGTGGCGGCCGGGTTTGAGCGTTCCGGCTGCCCCTCCAGCGAGCACTATGGGCAGGTTGTGATGCGTGTGGCGGTTGCCGTCGCTGATGCTGCTGCCGTAGATGATCATCATGTTGTCGAGCAGCGTTCCGTCGCCGTCGGGGATGGCGTCGAGTTGCCGCAGCCACCAGGCGAACTGGGTGACGTGATACTCGTTGATCCTCGTGATCTTCTCGATCCACTCCGCGTTGAGGCGGTGATGCGTCAGGCCATGGTGGCCTTCACTGACGCCGATTTCGCGGTAGGGCCGGTTCGAGCCTTCGCGCGCCATCATGAACGTGGTGACGCGGGTGAGGTCGGCGCGGAAGGCGATGGTCATGAGGTCGAACATCAGGCGGGAGTGTTCGGCGTAGTTGTCGGGGATGCCGTCCGGCTTTTCCATCTGCGGGAGCGGGCCGGCGCTCTTGGCGGCGCGTTCGGCATTCTCAATGCGCAGTTCGATCTCGCGCACGCTCGTGAGGTACTCGTCGAGCTTGCGGTTGTCGGTGGGGCCGAGCTTTGCCTGCAGAGTGCGCGTGTCTTCCATCACGTAATCGAGAATCGACTTGTTGAGCTGCTCGCGGCGCACGCGGGCTTCGGGCGATTCCGACGGATCGGCGTTACCGAACATGCGCTCGAAGACGAGGCGCGGGTTGATCTCGGGCGGATTGGGAATCGTGTTCGAACGCCAGGAGATGTTGTTCGAGTAGGCGCAGCTGTAACCGGAGTCGCAGTTGCCGGCCTGGCGGCCGCCTTCGCAGCCGAGTTCGAGCGAGGCGAAGCGCGTGTCTTTGCCGATGGCGTTGGCGGCGATCTGGTCGGCCGAGATACCGAGGCTGATGTCGGCGCCGGCGGTTTTGCGCGGGTGAACGCCGGTGAGGAAGGTGGAGGCCGCGCGGGCGTGGTCGCCGGGACCGTCGCCCAAGGCGCGGCCGGTGTTGTGCGTGAGGCCGCTCAGCACGAGCATCTTTTTGCGCACCGGTTCGAGCGGCTTCATGACGCGTGGCAGGTCAAACGACGAGCCGAAGGCCGTGGGCGTCCAGTCCTGCATGATGATGCCGTTGGGGACGTAGACGAAGGCGAGGCGGCGCGGTGTTTTGCGCGCCAATGTCGCGGGGGCGGCGAGCGCGGGCAGCATGGAGTCGAGCATCGGCAAGGCGACGGCGGTGCCGAAGCCGCGCAACAACGTGCGCCGCGAGATGTGTTTACGGCTGATCATGCTTTCTACCCCCATCGCCGCGCCTCATTTGAAAAGCGGGGCTTTCAACGATTTCCTTCATCATACTGCCCATTCGGTACTGGTTCAACGCGACGGCCTTGGCGATGCGGCGGAGTTCCGGTTTGTCATAGGGTTCCAGGCCGCGGCCGAGGGCGTAGGTCATCAGCTTTTCCGTGAGCGCAAGTGTGAACGCGTCCTTTTCGCCGAGCAGGATTTGCTTCAGTTCGGCGGGCGAGTTGAACACGCGATCGCCGGGCAGGCGGCCGGCGGCGTCGATGTCGAACGCGGCGTCCTTGTCGCGCCAAGCGCCGATGGCGTTGTAGTTCTCAAGACCGAAGCCGAGGTTGTCCATGCGTTCGTGGCAGACGGCGCAGGCGGGGTCGGTGCGGTGTCGCTGCATCTGCTCGCGGAGGCCCATCTCCTTTCCGATGG
>CAYUZM010001005.1:0-2737 GCA_964449665.1 uncultured Solibacteraceae bacterium | reverse complement strand
ATTAAGTTAAGATTCACTCATTCTACAGATGAGGAGTTCTTCATGTTTCACGCCAGCCGCGTTCGTTTTCTGAGGCCGTTTGCCGTATTAGGGGCATTCGCGTTGTCCGCACTATATGGGCAGGATCCACGCGGGTCCATTATTGGGCGTGTCGCGGATGTGTCCGGGGCGGTGGTGCCGAATGTGGCGATTCGAGCCGAGAATGTCGGCACGGGCGTGTCGGCGGTGACGACGACCAACGAATCCGGCCGGTACAACATTCCTTACATTATTGCGGGGACCTATCGGGTGAGCGCGGAGTTGACCGGATTCAAGCGATTCGTGCGCGAGAATGTGCAGGTGCGCGTAGGCGAGGCGACGGAGCTGATTATTGCGATGGAAGTGGGCCAGATAACCGAGTCGGTGGAGGTAACGGCGACAACGCCGTTGCTGGACACGACGAGCCCTTCGCTGGGGCAGGTGATCGACGAGCGCCGCATTATGGAACTGCCGACGCTGGCGGGCAATGCCTTTGAGCTGGCGCTATTGACGCCGGGCGTGGTGAACGGCACGAATTTGCGCGACCGCAAGCCGGCGTTCAATAACGGCAACTCGCAGGTTTCGTCGGACGGGAACGGCAACTACAACAACGAATTTCAGATTGACGGAGTATCGAACACGTTTGCCGACGGCGGCGGGCGGGCGCGGGTGGCGTTTTCGCCGCCGCAGACAGCGATTCAGGAATTCAAGATGCAGACGGCGACTTACGACGCCTCGACGGGGCACACGATCGGATCGACCGTGAACGTGTCGACCAAGAGCGGGACGAACCGGCTGCACGGGGAAGCGCACTGGTTTGTGCGCAACCGTGCCTTCGACGCGCCGAACTTTTTTGACAACAAGAACGGAACAAGAGCGCCGGTGTACCAGGACAACCGCTACGGGGCCTCGGCAGGCGGGCCGGTCTACATACCCAAGCTGTACAGCGGCAAGAACCGCACGTTCTGGTTTTACGCCTGGGAAGCCAACAAGTGGATTGTGCCGGGCAATTTCACGGGCACGGTGCCGACGGCGGCGCAGCGGCAGGGGAATTTTTCGGATCTGCTGGGAATCAACAGCACGTATCAGATATACGATCCGCTCACCACGGCGGCGGCGCCGGGCGGCCGATTTTCGAGGCAACCGTTCGCGGGGAACATTATTCCGGCGAGCCGGTTAGACAAGGTAGGGACATCGCTAGTGAACCTTTACCCGGCGGCGAACCGGCCGGGCACGGTGGACGGGCGGAACAACTACTACAACGGGCAGCTCAAATCGAAGGAAGACTATTACGTGCACGTGGCGCGCGTGGACCATGCGTTCACGGAGAACCACCGCATGTTCGCGCGGGTGCACTACGACTTCTGGGAAGAGGACAAGAACGACCATTTCGACAATCGCATCAACGGGATCATTTTGAATCGAATCAACCGGGGAATCGCGCTGGACGACGTGCTGGTGATTTCGCCGCAACTGCTGGCGAACTTCCGCTATGGGTTCACGAACCAGGACTTTCCGGAGCGACGCGTGACGCAAGGCTACAATCTTTCGTCGCTCGGGTTTTCGCCGAACCTGACGGGGTTGATCGATCAGAAGCTGGCGGTGATTCCGCGTGTGACGCTGGGCGGCTACTCGACGATTTCGCCATGGGAGTCGGGCGATGGGACGAACTCGAGTTTCACGCATACGTTCCAGGCGAATTTCACGCGGCTGCAGGCGAGCCACAACATCAAATTCGGGATGGACGCGCGTGTGTACCGGGCGTTCGGGGCGCGGTTTCCGACGCAGATTGCGCCCGATTTCGCATTCAACACGAACTACACGCGCGGACCGCTGGACAACTCGCCGGCAGCGCTGATCGGGCAGGAACTGGCGTCGATGCTGCTGGGCGTTCCGGCGGGATCGATGTCGCAGGTTGCCAGCTCGGCGTTTCAGGACCAGTATTTCAGCCTGTACATTCATGACGACTTCAAGGTGTCGCGCACGATGACGGTGAACCTGGGGTTGCGGTACGAAAAAGAGTGGGGGCTGACGGAGCGTTTCGACCGCATCAACGGTGGATTCGACTTCGCCGCGGCGAGCCCGATTGAAGCGGCCGCGCGGGCCAACTATGCGCGAAACCCGATTCCCGAGATAGCACCAGGAGCGTTTCAGGTGAAGGGCGGGCTGTTATTTGCCAATACAGGAGGGCTTCCGCGCAGCCCCTACACGGGAGAGAACAACAACTTCATGCCGCGCATCGGGTTGGCGTGGCAGGTGCTGCCGCGCACGATTATTCGCACCGGCTTCGGGCTCTTCTACGACTCGATCGGCGTGAACAAGAGTTCGGCGCTGCAATCGGGCTTTTCGCAGAGCACGCCTATTCAAGCAACACTGGACAGCGGCCTGACCTACATTGCCAACAATGCCAACCCGTTTCCGAACGGGCTGATTCCGGCTCCGGGGGCGTCGGGCGGCCTTTCGACGTTCCTGGGGCAGGGCTTTGAATTCTACAACCGCGCGCGGACGCATGCGTACTCGTCGCGCTGGTCGTTCGGATTCCAGCAGCAACTTCGCGACTTCGTATTGGATTTGAGTTATGTGGGCAATCGCGGGACGCGGCTGGGCGTGGACCAGCGCATCAACGAGATTCCCAATCAATACCTGAGCACCTCGCCGTCGCGCGACGTGGCGATGATCAAGCCGCTCAGCGACAAGGGCCGCGTCGTCGGCACCTATT
>CAYUZM010001004.1:0-2740 GCA_964449665.1 uncultured Solibacteraceae bacterium | reverse complement strand
ATGGCCAACGCCGGCCCGAACACCAATGGCAGCCAGTTCTTCATCACCCACATCGTCACCGATTGGCTCGACGGCAAACACACCGTCTTCGGCAAGGTCACCTCGGGCCAGGAGATCGTGAACGCCACCCAACAGGGCGACACCCTCAAGTCCGTCACCATCACCGAAGCATAAGTTACAGCGTCAGCCCGCCGTCTACGGCCAGCACCTGGCCCGTGACGAA
The DNA here is from genome assembly GCA_964449665.1 of uncultured Solibacteraceae bacterium. Taxonomy (GTDB): domain Bacteria; phylum Acidobacteriota; class Terriglobia; order Bryobacterales; family Bryobacteraceae; genus JAFLBB01. Next base: position 2,517 of record CAYUZM010001004.1, on the reverse strand, counting down.
ACCATCCGGTTCGAGAAAGAAACGCACGGCGCGCGCGATATCCTCCGCGCGCCCGTAGCGCGGGATGACGCCGTCATCCAGATAGCGCTGGTACTTCCCCGCCGCGATGGATGCCTCCGCCATGCCCGCCTGCATCACGCCGGGCGCGATCACATTGACGCGAATGTCGGACGGGCCGCGCACCTCCTTGGCCAGTATCTGGGCGCCATGGATGAGCGCGGCCTTCGCCGTCGCATACGCGGTCGAACCGGGAAACAGACTCACCGCCTGCATCGTCGAAAACAGCACCACAGCGCCCGCCGTCTTCGCCACCTGCATCCGCGCCGCCGCCTCGCGCGCCAGCATCAACGGTCCCAGGCAATTCACCTCGTTCGAAAGCCGCATCGCCTCGTCCATCCGCTCGGACGACGCCACCCGCGCCGGATTCCCCGCGAACACCACTAGTCCATACATTCCCGGTGCCGCGTCCAGCAGCTTCGCGCGGTCCCCTGTGTCGCTCAAGTCCGCCTGCACCAGCGTCGCGATACCGGCCAGTTCCCGCGCCCGCTCCGCGTTCTCGCGATAGCTCACCACCAGCCGCGCGCCCTCGGCCGCCAGCCCCCGCGCCGCCGCCGAGCCCAACCCGCCCGCGCCGCCCGCCAGCACGATCACGCGATCACTGAGTGTTTGATTCATCCCGTTCCGTCTCTCCTCGAATTGCCGTGTAGCCGCACGCCAGCAGCGCCCAAAACAGCGTCAGCACCTCGCTGTCGCCGATGTTCCGCTCCAGCAGCCCGCCAACGAGAATCGCCAAAATCCCCGCCACCGAGGCGTGCAGCAACATCCGCTGCGTACTCGCCCCGGGTGCCAGCCGCAACACGGCCCGCACAAGATCGCGCAGCGCCCAGCCCACCATCACGAGAAACGCCACAGGGGCCGGAACGCCCCGTCACGCACGACGTTCGGGATTGATGTTATGTAACTGGCCGAAATACCACTGCGGTGGAACCGGCATGTACGCCTACGGCAGATACTGCTCAAACTCAAGCTTCGTATGCTCGGGCCCGATCCCCACAACCGGATGCGCCGCAATCATCCGCCAGCCCGCTGCCCGCAACGCCTCGCGATGCTGGTTCGAGTCGAGCTTCTTGTCCGGATTCCAGATCGAACGGATGCGCTCGCTCACCGGAGCCGGCGCCAACAGAATCGCCGCCACCGCCATCACCGGTACCGCCGCCACCGCCCAGCGTCTCCAAAACCAAACCAGGTAAAGTCCGCTCACCGCCGTCGCCGGCCAGATACTGCGCGTGAACCCCAGCACAATCCCCGCCGTCACCACCACCCCCGCGCCGCACCATAGCCCCACGCGCCGCCGATCCGCCGAAAAGAAGATCCAGGAGGCGATCACCGCCAGCACAATCATCATCCCGCCGCCAAACGTCATCCAATGGCTCATAAAGCCGGTGATGCGATCGGCCACGTAGCTCTGGTAAAACGGCTCCCCCGCCGCCCGCGCGCGTTCCCACTTCTGCCAGAACTGCACGAGCGACCACGCCGCGCTCGCCGTGCCCGCCACCGCCAGCCCGATGAACAATCGCCGCGCCCACTCCACCGTCAGCGTCGACAGCAGTGTCACCAGCGTCAGCACGCAATAAAACTTCCGCACCGCCGGCCAGCCCGCCTTCGGTGTGTCCGACATCGTCACCGCCAGCAGCGTCCACAACACCAGGAACAGCAGCGCCGGCCAAAACGGCGGCACCCGCAACGGCATCCGCGCCGCCAGAATCGCCACGAACGCCAGAGCCAGCAGAATGTGGCACACCGCAATCGATACAAGCGAAGCCACGGCCGACCCCACGGCAAGAGCGACGGCGATACGGTTCAGGTTCACGGTGTTGTTCGCCAGTCCAGTCCGGACGCGGATCTGTTGTGCAACAACAATTCTATGTGAGAATGTTCATGACGGCACTCGGGGTGCACTCTGATGGATGTGTTCCTGCTTCGACACGGTCTCGCTGAAAATGGACGGCCCGGCATGCCGGACGCCGGACGCGACCTCACCTCAGAAGGGCGCAAAAAAATGCGCGACATCATGCGCCTGGCCCGCGTCTCCGGCGTCCAGCCCGACTACGTCCTCACCAGCCCCTACGCCCGCGCCCTGCAAACCGCCGAAATCGCCGCCGATGTCCTCGAATACTCCGGCGAACTTCTCCACACCCAGGCCCTTGTCCCGCACTCGCGGCCCGAACTCGTCTGGGACGAACTGCGCATCCACCGCGACGCCTCGCAACTGCTCCTGGTCAGCCACGAGCCCCTCATCAGCCACCTCGCCAGCTTCCTGCTCGACGCCCCATCGCTCCGCGTCGACTTCAAAAAGGGCGCGCTCATGCGCATCGAAATCGATCACGCCGGACCCAAACCGCGCGGCGTCCTCCGCTGGTTCCTCTCCCCGAAAATGGCCGGCGGCAAGGCCTGACCGCCGCCCTCACCGCATCTGGTTGTCGATCTCGTCCAGCCAGTCCGGCCGCTTCCAAACCC
>CAYUZM010001003.1:0-2746 GCA_964449665.1 uncultured Solibacteraceae bacterium | reverse complement strand
CCCCGGCAAAAGCGCTTCGCCCCAGGACTCAACCGGGTTCCTCGCCCTGCCCGGCCGCCAGCAGTTCAAGGACTCCATCGGCCGCCGCCTGCCAGACCGTTGGGTCTTCTCCAAGTCCGGCTCTCTCGACGCCCTCCGCGCCGATATCGGCATCGTCCGCACCCCCGCCGGCCCCATCGCCCTCGCCCTCACTGTGGACGGCATGTCCGGCACGGACTACGGCCCCGAAAACGCCGGCCAGCGACTCTTGTCCGATCTCGCGCAAATGCTTCTCGATGCCCTAACCCAACAATCCCCGATGCTACGATAGAGCGACATGGCATCTTCGCCGACGCCCCCGGCACTGGACGAACTTGGCACCCGCCGCTTTTCGTTCTATCCCCCCATCGTCAACATCGAACACAATGAGTGGGAAGTCGTGCGTGGCGCATGGAGCGAAAACCTTGTCCACAACCCGAAGATGGGCATGGAAATCTGGATCCCCCGTGCCTGGCTCGGCGAGATCTCCAAAATTGAAGAGCCGGTCATGATCGTCGGCCTGAAACGCGAAATCGAGTACAGCGGCGGCGCTGTCTTTCCGCACACCCGCCGCGTGCTCAACATGCCGAAGATCCACCTCGCCGCGCCCGCCCCGCCCAACGAAGTTCCGCGCGCCCCCAACACCCGCGACAACCTCCGCATGGACACCAGCGCCGAATCGTCCATCGGAAAGTTGATCGCCGGTGTCCTCATCGGCGGCATCGTCGTCGCGCTCATCTTCATTGGAGTGTCGCGCTTCAAGGAATCCGGCGGCACCGTCGAATACAAGGCCATCGTCCAGGCCGACCTCGGCTTCACGAACCAGAACGACTACTTCGATATCGTCCGCAAACTCGGCCCGCCCGACGCCGACCGCTGGAAAAGCGACGCCGGCGAACGCCAGTACCGCGCCCTCACCTTCAAGAAAGCCGGTTACATCGTCATCCTCATGGGAGCCGAACGCAACAACGCCAAATACATCGGAACAAAAGATCTGGAATGGAAAACCGTCCACGCCGTCGAACTCCCCGGCGGCCGCAATACGGAAGCGATTCTGCGCAGTTTGGCGAAGTTCTAGCGCAGCACCGCACACTCAATCCCACCCGTACAGCTTTCCTGTACAATAGCTCCAGGCAGTATATGCCCTCCGAAACCACCTACACAAGCCTCCGCGAAAACCTCTCCAGCGTCCTCGATCGCGTCGTCGACGACCAGGAAGTCGTAATCGTCCGCCGCAAAGGCGATCGCGATGTCGCCCTCATTCCCGCCTCCGAACTCGCCGGCTTGATGGAAACCGCTCATCTCCTCCGCTCCCCGCGCAACGCCAAACGCCTCCTCACCGCCCTCCGCCGAACCGAGCGCTACGCTGGCAAACCCACCACCGTCGCCCAACTAAGCCGGGAACTCGGCCTTGCCAAGGACCGCTGACCGCCTCGCCATCTTCGAATCCGAATTTCGAGGCGACCTCCGCCACTGGGTAAAGACCGAACGCGCCACCGCCCTCCGCATCCTCGATCTCGTCGAAGCCGTCCTCCGAGACCCGTTCCAAGGCGTCGGAAAACCAGAACCCCTGCGCTATATTCTTGCCGGATGCTGGTCCCGCCGCATCACACAGGAACACCGCCTCGTTTATCGCGTCACGGAGGATCGAATCTACTTCCTCCAAGCCCGCTACCACTACTGACTTTTGAACCCCGAGATTCGTGTGGCGATCGAATCGGCGAAGAGCAGCCCCGACAAGAGCCGCATTGCATAGCCCATAGGCGCGCAACACGGAGCTGCAACCTTGAGATGACCGCACGCCGAATACGCTAAATCGCCAGAATGAATTGAGCCGCGCTTCACACGGAACTATCCGAGCCGGCTTAGGTTCAAGTTTCTTTTCATTGAGTCGTCGGATACCTTGGACAGTATGCATGAGCAAACTCTCACGCTTGCCTGGCAAGGGTTGGTTGGGATCGTTGCGGCTACTGGCCTCGTAACTGCGGCGCTTTCAGGATTGGCCGTTTGGTTGGTACTTAGGTTCACAAAACCGATGGATGCATACTCAGAGGAGTTCGCGAAGCAACTAGCACGCCATCAAAACATCGGAAGACTCGTCGAAGAAGCACGCAGTGTGACCGATGCCGCGGAGAATATCAAACACCAACTTTCCCATGAGAATTGGGATCGTCAGTCTCGCTGGACGGCAAAACGAGACTTCTACGTACAGATTACTCAAGCTCTGGGTGAAATGAGGGCATCATATGCCACGTGGCAGGGATTGGAACGACTCCGTTTGGACAAGGGGATAGAGGGCACCATGTACGCAAGTGAACTTGACCAGAAACGGCGTCAAGCGCAAGAGGCAATGGAACTTGCATTGCAGCGTTATCAGCGGGCAACGGACGCTGCTCCTTTAATGATCCCCGACGAGCCTTATAAGCCTCTAAGGGAGCTTGCTCCTCGGGCAATCCGGTTTGGAACTTCCGCTTGGGGATCAGATCTTGAATACAACATTGCAGGTGTCCAGTGGGCTCTCTACCACTTCCAAGTCGCGGCGAGAGCCGACCTGGGATTTGAGCCGATGGTGTGGAGGCCAAACATCATCTCGTCAGTGGAAGACATCGGACGCCGATAGCTCTTCTTCTCGTGAATTCACGACAGCTGGAATTTGGCGCACGTCGACAGAGGATGGTAGTGTCCGCGATTTTGTGTAAGTAGCGTCCGCCCTGTTATGCGCCGTTGT
>CAYUZM010001002.1:0-2748 GCA_964449665.1 uncultured Solibacteraceae bacterium | reverse complement strand
CGAAAGCGAGCTGTTCGGCTACGAAAAGGGCGCCTTCACCGACGCCCGCGCCCAAAAGCGGGGAATCCTGGAACTGGCCAGCAACGGGACCGTGTTTCTCGACGAAATCGGCGACCTCCCGCTGTCGCTCCAAGCCAAGCTCCTCCGTGTTCTCGAAGAGCAGAAGTTCCGGCGCCTCGGCGGGGTGAAGGACATCGAGGTGAACCTCCGCGTCATCACCGCCACCAACCGCAACCTGCGTGAGGCCATCGAACAGGGCCGCTTCCGGCTGGACCTCTTCTACCGCTTGAATGTAATTCAGCTTACAGTTCCAAGCCTTCGCGAGCGACCGGACGACATCCTGCCCCTGGCCGCCCATTTCCTGCTTCTTTTTTCTCAACGGTTTAAGCGCGATATCCGCGGCCTTTCGCCCGCCGCCGAAGCGGCCATGCTCCACCACGATTGGCCGGGCAACGTCCGCGAACTGCGCAATACCATCGAACGCGCCGTCGTGCTGGAGGACTCCAACTGGGTTCAGCCCGAGAACCTCGGAATCGCCACGGCAAGCACGCCCCGCCCAGTTGCTTCGATCGCCTCGGCCGGTTTGCCCGTGCGTCCGGCCACTCCGTCGCTCGAAGGCATGTCCCTCGAGGAGGCCGAGAAGACGATGCTGCTCAATGCGTTAGAGAAAACGGCATGGAACCAGACCCAGGCCGCCAAGGTTCTTGATATCACGCGCGATACACTTCGCTACAAAATGAAGAAGTACAACCTGAAGAGCCGCAAGAGCGAGTAGTCTCGCTCAACCGGGTGGCCTTCACAGCGCAAAATCCCCCACTTGTTTCCTGTGGAATTGCCGATATGTCTGCGAAAATTGCGGTGTTTCTGAATTAAACAGTAGTGGCCCGAAACGTGCTCGACTAGCGGCTTGGTGAGGAGGTCCGAATGGGACGACTTCTGACGATTGTGAAATTAGGAGCAGTACTTTCCGTCATTGGGTTGGGATGGCATTTGACGAGTGCCTCCGGCCCGGAGCTTACGGCGAATGACAAAGCTTATTACGCGGATGCCAATCTGCTGAACTTTGTCAGGCCGGGATTAACTATTGACGTTGTAGGCCATGAAGTGGCCAATGACGGCACCGTAAAGGCGCGCGTGAAGCTGACTGATCTGAGAACGGCCGGCCTGGATCGTACCGGCATTCAAACGCCCGGTACGGTCGCAACCAGCTTCATCCTGGCGAGCATTCCCGCCGGCCAAAGCCAGTACACGGCATTTACAACGCGCGTGCAAACCAGCGCGGCAACGGGCCAGTCGGCCACGCAGGCGGGTTCGGACACCGGTGGAACATGGCAGCAGATTGCCGATGGCGAGTATTGGTACACGTTCGGCCGCAAGCTGCCGGCCAACGCCCCGCGCGACGCGGTGTACGCGATTGGCGCCTACGGCTCGCGCAACCTAACCGAGTTCGATCTGCCCACGAATTACGACGACGACGTCTACCACTTCCGCCTCGACGGCGCGGCGGTAACGGTGGGCCGCGACGTGGTCACCACGGCGAGCTGCAACAACTGCCACGATCCGCTCGCGCTGCATGGCGGATCTCGCCGCAGCGTCGAGCTCTGCGTCATGTGCCATACGCCGCAAACCACCGACCCGGACACCGGCAACACGGTTGACATGCCCGTCATGATCCACAAGATTCACATGGGCGCCAACCTCCCGAGCGTCATCGCCGGAGGCAAGTATCAAATTATCGGGAATGCCAACTCGGTGCACGACTACTCCGGTATCGTGATTCCCTCCGACGCCCGCCGCTGCCAGGTCTGCCACGACGGCAAGGCCGCCCAGGCGGACAAGTGGTTGAAACCATCCCGCGCCGCTTGCGGGGCCTGCCACGACAACGTGAAATTCGCCACGGGAGAGAACCACGTCGACCTGCCGCAGTTGAGCGACAACCAGTGCGCCAACTGCCATACGCCGCAGGGTGAGCTCGACTTCGACGCCTCCATCCTGGGCGCGCACACCATTCCCGAATACTCGCGCATGTTGCCCGGCGTGAAGTTCGACATCCTCCGTGTCGACGACGGCACGGCCGGCAAACGGCCCACGGTCACCTTCTCGATCACCGACGGCAAGGGCGTTCCGATCAAACCGTCCGACATGAATCGTCTGGCCCTCGTACTCGGCGGTCCGACCAGCGACTACACGACCTACGTCTCCGAGGATCCACGGCAGGCGCAGGGGAACGGGAATCTCTACTTCTGGACTTTCCAGGCCCCGATTCCGGCCACGGCGAAGGGAAGCTTCTCAGTCCACCTCGAAGGCTATAAGAACGCCGTTCTCCTTCCAGGAACCAAGAAGGAAGTAACGGTCCGCGACGCTGGCGTGAATAAGACCTTCTACTTCTCGGTGGACGGCACGGCCGTCGAACCGCGGCGCAAGGTCGTCGATCTGGCCAAGTGCAACGACTGCCACTCCAACCTTTCGCTCCACGGCGGCAACCGCAACACCATCGAAACGTGCGTGGTCTGCCACAACCCGGCCACGACGGACGCCGGTGTCCGGCCCGCCGCCGCAAAACCGGATGAGTCGATCAGCTTTGCCCATATGATCCACAAGATTCATACGGGCCATGAGATCGGCCAGTCATACGCCATCTACGGGTTCGGCGGTTCCAAACACGAGTATTCGCACGTGGGCTATCCCGGCGACCGCCGCAACTGCGACTCCTGCCACGTGAACGGCTCTCAGAACGTTCCGCTCAGC
>CAYUZM010001001.1:0-2750 GCA_964449665.1 uncultured Solibacteraceae bacterium | reverse complement strand
CGGGGTTGTTCCTGGGTTCGAACATGATGCCGGTGCATATCGGGCAGACGGACGTGGCCGAGCGCGCGCACAACGCGTGGCTGAAGACAATGGAAGACGGCATTCACACGTACGATATTTTCCGCGAGGGTGTGAGCAAGCAGAAGGTTGGCACGAAGGAGTTTGCCGAGGCCGTGGTGGCGCGGCTGCGCCAGGTGCCGGAGAAACTGCCGGTGGCGCGGTATAACGCGGCGCCTCCGCAGTCGGGTTCGAGCAAGGCGGTGACGCTGTCGACGGCGAAGAAGGAGCTGGTGGGCGTGGATCTGTGGATCGCGGACCCGGCGGCGAACGCGGAGACGATGGCGAAGGCGCTGGCGCCGCTGACGGGCGCGGAATTGAAGATGACGATGATGTCGAATCGCGGGATGAAGGTGTGGCCGAACGCGGCCGCCGACATCTACGTGGTGGACCACCTGCGGTGCCGGTTCCTGGGCGCCAATGGCGGGGCGGTGACCGGCAAGGCGACGGCGGCGCTGATTTCGCGCGTGGCCGAGGCGGGGCTGGACATTATCAAGACGGACAGTTTGTACACGTTCGATGGGCAGCGGGGTTATTCGCTGGCTCAGGGCGAATAAGAAATTTAGCCACAGATGGACGCGGATTCACGCAGATAAGAATCGGCTGGAATTCCTAGTAAGTTTTTTAGAGTTTGTTCTGGCGGCAACCAGGCGTTACCGCGCCGCAGCCACCGCCGGAACCTTGGCGCAGTCGCCAACATAGAGACCCAGCTCTCGGGTTCGGCACGTTCTCACGATCGAGGACGTGCCTTTTGTTTTTTGGGAACGGGAGCCATCGGAGACCGAGACACGAACGAGGCGTCAGCGGGACAATGGAGAGGTGAATCACACGGTTGGCAGGAAGCCGTCGAACCTCGTGCGCAAGTATTGCCTATTTTGCTTGGAACCATTGACAAAGCGTACCTCGACGCGTGAGCACCCCATTCCTCAGTGGCTACTGCGTCATTTCGGGATTGGGGGAGAGCTTGTTAGCCCGGCAGGATGGCAGGAGGGCCAGTCGTGGGTGAGAAATCAGCATCAATGGCTGCAATTGGTCGTCAATGATGTTTGCGCGCGTTGTAATTCCGGCTGGCTTTCACAGCTTGAGACCACGGCTAAGCCTCTGATTCCACCATTGGCAAACCGGACACGTACTTTGGCGGAGTTATCTAATGATGAACAAGTGGTACTTGCACGCTGGGGGGCAAAAACGGCCTTTCTGATACACCGAACTTCAGCCACTCCTACAGGCATTCCGCCTGAGGCATATGTCGCGTTACGGCATGCAGATGGGAAATTGCCTGTCGGCACCTGCGTTTTCGCATTCCAAGACGATGGTGAGCGTCCAGGACCAATCAACATCCTGCAAAGTCAGCAGTGGACAATGCACGCACCAGTTGCGGACGCGCTTGAAGTACACATGGCAATGCGACGCACTTGGAAGATTTCCATACGTATTGATCGTCTGCATTTGCTAGTCGCCTATCTCGGCGATACTGGATTGGCACCCGTGGGCTGGCACGGGGTGCATAGGCCTCTCTTTCCGACGAATTGTCGCCTGTGGATCAACGCTGGATTTCAAATAGATCGCGTGACTATGCGTCAAGAGTCGGCCATGGTTCTGTTTCACATCTCGTTAGGTATTGCGCTGAATTGTTCACAAGACCAGCTTTCGCGGAATTCGCCCCCAAACCTAGAAGCGTTGCACGAACGGTTCTTCACGGAATTCGCATTTCCCAGTTAGATACTGTGGTCTCCGTCTCCACTTGTTAGTCCGACTCATGCTTAGTAGACAGTGGCGTGAACGCCATGGGACACGAGCAATCGTATTAGCTTGTGGGAGAGGTTCTCACGGTGGCGGGGGCGAGTTCACCAGTGAAGGTAGGCGTGGCGGAGCGGGCGAGGAAGTCGAGGAGGGCTTCGATTTGGGTGCGGGTGACGGAGGGGTAGTTTTCGGCGAGTTCGTCGAGAGTGGAGTGCTTCAGGTTGGTGAGGATCGCTGAGACGGGCACACGCGTGCCGCGAAAGACCCACGCTCCGCTCACTTTTCCGGGCACGCTTTCGAGCACGGGACATGCGGACCAATCGAGCATCGTATTTGTCCTGACGATTCGATGCTAGCGCTTGAGGAGTGGTATCGCAATTGCGCAAATGCTGCGGCGGCTTGGCTCTGGCTATACTGAGATCGAATCGAGTCCAACCATGAAATACCCTGTCGTTTTGCAACGCACGGAAGAGGGCTTTAGCGTGAGCTGCCCTGGATTACCTGGATGCTGGTCGCAGGGCGAGACGGAGCAAGAGGCTCTGGAGAACATCCAGTCCGCGATTCAGGAGTACCTTGCGGCGGTGCGGGATTCGATTGAGGGTGGCGAGGTGAGGGAAGTCGAGGTGGCGGTCTGATTTGCCTAAGATCGCTGGGGTGCCTCACTTGCGCGCGGTGCGTGCGCTAGAAAAGGCCGGGTTCAAGATCGTTCGTGAGGGCAAGCATATTGTGATGTCGAACGGGATGCGGTTCGTCACGATTCCTCGCAACAATCCCGTGAACGCGCAGACGATGGGTGGGATCGCTCGCGATGCGGGGCTCACGGTGGACGAGTTTAAGAGACCGCTCCCTCACGGTCGCGGCTCGGTTCAGTGCGGCGTGGATTCGTAGTGGCGTTTGAGGAAGTCTTCGCCGTAGTCGTTGCTGGGGTCGCGGAACATGCTGTGGATGTG
>CAYUZM010001000.1:0-2752 GCA_964449665.1 uncultured Solibacteraceae bacterium | reverse complement strand
GCTCGAATACGCCCATCGCGGAGCGGCCTCGGCTCGAGCACTATGTGCGCCGCTTCCCGTTGTTGCTGCGCTCCGAGTCTCTGATGCTGGAGTTGATTGGCGAAGAGTATCGCGTCCGTTCGTGTTGGGGCGACCATCCCAACGCCGCCGAATATCTCACCCGCTTTCCTTCCCAGCACGCTCGGATCGGCAGTCTGCTCGCCGCCGTGGACAAGGAGCTGGCGACGGAGTTCGCGCCGCGCGACAAACCGCCGCCTCCAGCGAACCGATCGCTCCCGCCCCTGTCCGCGCCCACGGCTCCTCGGCCCTTTTGCCCGCTTTCCCAGCCCCCGCGTTCGTCGGTGCAGCGGCCTCCGCCCGCCCGCGGCCAGGAAGCGGTTACGCAGCCGGTGGAGCCGCGCCGCCGCAGGCGCACCACGGAGATCATTTCGCATGGAACGGTCACGGTCGGCCATGGGCCGGCCGAGCCTTCCACCTCCGGTCCAGGCGAGTTCACGCGCATGTTCAGCGATCCGCCGGCGGCGTCACAGCCGGGCGCGGTCTTGCCGTCCGCTCCGCCGCAGCCGGCAGCCGCCGCCCCGCCTGCGCCGCAACCGTTTCCGCCCCCGCCAGCCGCTCCGCCGCCCGCGCACGCTCCCGCCTCATCCGGCCCCGGCGAGTTTACGCGGCTGTTCAGCGGCCCGCCGCAGACACCGTCCAGTTCCTCCTATACCGGCGCGCCACTACCGCCACCGGCGCCGCACACGGCTTCGCCCTATCAAACGCCGCCGCCCACGCAACAGCCTGCGCCGCACGATCGGGAGATGGCCGATTTCGAACGGATCTTCGGTCCAGCCGGAGGCCGTCCGTTTCCCGCCGATGAACCGCCGCCGAAGCCGCCTGTATCCAACAGCCCGCTACCCTCCTGGCCGCAGACGCCGCCCGCGCCGCCTCCTTCGCAACAGGGCTACCAGCAGCCCCCGATGACGCAACAGGGCAGCGGCGAATTCACGCGCTTCTTCGGCAATAATTTCAGCGGCGATCCGGTCGACGTCGAGCGCGAGCAGCAGCGCGCCGCCGCCGAACCGAGCGCGCCGCCGCGACGCCCCTTCCAGAAGGCGAGCGAATTTACGCAAATGTTCGGTCCCGGCGCGATGGACCCGGGCGCACCCGCGCCGCCCCCGCCGCCGCGCACGTCCAACAACTGGGCCGACCAGTCCGGCGCCTATACGATGTTCGATTCGCGGCTGAATACGCCGCCGCCCACCACCGGCCGGCGCCAGACCGAGATGACGCAACATGCCGGTCCGAGCGAGTACACACGCATGATCGGCGGCGGAGGCTCCGGCATGGGCATGCCCGGCGCCGGACTCAATCAGGACTCCTCGGCGTTGAAGAGCGGGGCCATGCCCGCGGCCAATCCCAAACAGGTGCCGGGCCAGCAGATGTCCGCGCCGCCGTCCAAGGCGGGTCAGATCGGACTCTTCATCGCCATTGGCGGCATCCTCATCGCCCTGATCGTGGCGCTGGTGCTGCTGCTGACATCGAAGTAGCGGCCCGTGATTGAAGGCCGCCCCAGCGTCACCGCGCTTCGAGCCGCCACCTACCGCGCGCAACATCAACTGTTCGACCGGCCCCTCGTGTTCGACGACCCGCTTGCCATTCGCATACTTGCGCCCACCGGGCCGCTGAAGGCTCCGAGGTTCGCCGCGTTGCGCGCCTTCGCCGCGGCCCGCAGCCGCTTCGCCGAAGACCAGCTTGTTCTTGCGCGCGCGCACGGCTGCTCGCAATACGCGATTCTCGGCGCCGGGCTCGACACCTTCGCCTATCGCAACTCCGATGCGGGTCTGCGCGTGTTTGAAATCGACCACCCGGCGACGCAGGCCTGGAAGCGCGCGCTGCTTGCGCAGGCCGGTATCGCGGTTCCGCAGGGGGTCGCCTACGTGCCGGTCGATCTGGCGCGCGAGCCGCTGACACCGGCGCTGCTCGACGCCGGCCTGGACGCCTCCGCGCCTACATTCTTCTCCTGGCTCGGCGTGACTCCTTATCTCGACGAAGCGGCGGTGCTGGAAACGCTCGCCGCCGTTCACGCGCTCCATCCTGGCAATCGCATCGTCTTCGACTACCTGCTCAGTGCTCGCGCTCTCGGTCTCAAGGGGCGGATCGCGCTTCGCGTCATTGAATGGTACGTGGCGCGTCTGGGCGAGCCGCTGCGGTCCGGCTTTACGCCGGAAGACATCCGTTCCCGCCTCCACGCCATCGGGTTCAGAGGTGTCGAAAATTATGACAGTCCGGCTCTGAACGTCCTCTATTTCGATCACCGATTCGATGGCCTCCGCATCCCCGGGCGCATGGCGCATTTCGTCTCGGCGTCGGCCTAATAAAACGCAATATACTGGAAACCTCGCGCCTTCAGATGCGCAAACACAATCGAGGAGGAGGCCGCGAGTGTCCAATTTGCGGGAGTCGCTCTCAAATTCAGCTCCTGATTTCAGGCTATTGTTTGAATCCTCGCCCGGCCTCTACCTTGCCCTGACGCCGGATTTTCACATTGTCGCGGTGAGCGACGCCTACCTGCGCGCCACCTTGACCGAGCGCGATCAGTTGCTCGGCCGGCTTATCTTCGACGCCTTTCCCGACAACCCCGACGACGCCGGCGCCACCGGCGTGCGCAATTTGCGCGAGTCGCTGGAAACCGCGCGCGGCACGCGGCGGCCGAACACGATGGCGGTCCAGAAATACGACATTCCCAGACCCGCGCATCTGGGCGGCG
>CAYUZM010000999.1:0-2755 GCA_964449665.1 uncultured Solibacteraceae bacterium | reverse complement strand
TTTCAGATCGCTGTCGCCGATCATCGGATAGTTCGGCGCGAAGCCCTGACTCTCCTCGATGTCCTTCGCCCACTTCGCGTGGTTGGTCACCGGATCGGCGGAGAGGCCGATGATCTTGACGCCGCGCTTGTCGAACTCCGGCTTGATCTTCGCCATGTAGCCGAGTTCGGTGGTGCAAACCGGCGTGAAATCCTTCGGGTGCGAGAACAGAATCGCCCAGCCGTCGCCAATCCACTGATGGAAGTTGATCTCCCCCTGCGTAGTGTCGGCGGTGAAATTGGGTGCTTCATCGTTGATGCGTAGCGACATGGTTTATTCTCCAGCTTCCTTTGGTTTCGTCTGTGAACAAGTACAGAGCTTATGATACCCACGCGGAACCGGTTTCGCATTTGGCGCGGAACGAAACACGATTCGCCGGCGCGGTGCCGCTTTCCGTATTCGGGGGAACTCTGGGCTACGTACTGCGTTTCCCGTGCTCATTTCCAACCCCTCTCCCGGCCCGCCTACCGCTAGTGGTCCCACCGCCGGTTGCCGCCTTTTCTTCTTTTTTTGGCAAACGGGGTTGATTCTTAATTCGGGTCGTTTCAGGCGCCTTCTCAAAGGGCCTGACGCAAGGGTGAAGCGAAGGCCCCAGGGCGGTAAGCCCGTGTTACTCTGAGACACAGTGTCATCGCCGTTAAACGTCCACCTGGAGGCCTATGAAGGACCTCTCGATCTCCTGCTGGACCTGATCCGCAAGCAGCAAATCAACATTTACGACATCCCGATCGCGAAGATCACCTCGCAGTACCTGGAGTACATGCAGCGCGCCGCGGGCCACTCGATCGAGCTCAGCTCCGAGTTCGTCTACATGGCTGCCACGCTTATCCACATCAAATCAAAGATGTTGTTGCCGCGCGACCCGGAACTGGAAAAGATCGCTCCGGAAGAGGACCCGCGCCAGGAACTGGTGGACAAGCTGCTGGAGCATGAACGCTTTAAGAATGCTGCGGAAATGCTTCAACAGAAACGCCTTATCGAAGAGGCGGTGTGGTCGAATCCACAGATTGACCAGTTTCTGAACGACAGTGAAGAGCCTGGCCTTGCCGTGACGCTGCATGACCTGGTGCGGACCCTGCAGAAGGTGATTGACCGCGCCAAGCTCCGTCCCCAATATGAAATCAAGACCGAGGACGTCACCGTCCCCGAAATGATCGTTTTCCTGCGAAAATCCATGAAGGAGCTTCGCACCGGCGAAACGATGTCCGCCGCCGAACTCTTCGAACGCGCGCGCAACCGCCGCGCCATGATCTGCCTCTTCCTGGCGATCCTGGAAATGGTGCGCATGCAGGCCGTCGCGCTCACGCAGAAGGAACTGTTCGGAGAGATACTGCTCAAGAAGTCCAAAGGCTTCGACGACCTCGAAGCCAACGAGCAAGCGCTCGAAACAATCCAAGAGGAATACAGCTAGTCCGCAATGAACGAGCAAGAAACCACGGCGCCCGAGGAAACTCAGGCCGTCGAAGAACAATCGGTCTCCGTCGAAGAGCTGGGCCTGTCGGAATCGGCCGTGCCCGCCGAAACGGAGGACTCGCGCCTGCGCGCCGTCATCGAAGCAGCCATCTACATCACCGACGAGCCTCTGCAGCCCAAACAAATCGCCGAAGCGCTGGCGCAGCCCCAGGAGCGGATCGATGCCATCCTCGCGTCGCTGGTGGAAGAGTATTCGCGCCCCGAACGCGGCCTTTCGATTCGCGAGCTGGCCGGCGGATACAAGATGGGCACGAAGGCGGAACACCATGAAGAGCTGCGGGTTTTCGTCAAAAAGCTCAAGCCTCAGTTGAAGCTTTCGCTGGCGGCTCTGGAAACACTCGCGGTCATCGCCTACAAGCAGCCGATCACGGCACCGGAGATCATGGAGATCCGCGGCGTCCAGGGCGCGGGCGTGTTGAAGACGCTGCTTGACCGCAAACTCATCACCGCCGCCGGGCGCAAGGCCGTAGTCGGCAAGCCGGTGCTCTATAAAACGACGAAAGAGTTCCTGATCCAGTTTGGTCTGAAGGACATCGCCGAGCTCCCCACACTGAAGGAGTTTGAGGAGCTGTCGCGTCTTGCCCTGGGCGATGAAAGCGACCTCGCGCCGGATTCGGCGCCCACGGCCGCGAATGATTCACGATCTGGTACCGAACCGGCCGCCGGGACCTCCGCGGACGCAGCGGCTGCAAGTGAAACCGCATCCGACGCGTCGTCGGCGGAAACGAGCCCTGATTCTGCCGCAGAAACCAGCGCCGAATCTGCCGCCGCAGCCGTCGAGGAAACGGCCGCCGGCGAGCCCGCCGCTGAGTCTGTGGAACCCGGGGCCGCGGAGTCCGAAGCTGCCGAACGCGAGACCGCGGACTCTGAGGGCACCGAACCTGAAGGCAGCGGCTCCGAAGCCAGTGTGCCTGAGACGGCGGAGTCCGAAGCCAGCGAGCCCGAAGCCGCGGAACCCGAAACCAATACGATCGTCGGCGAAGCCGCCGACGAACCGGAACCCGCCCGTGAAGGCGCGGCCAACGACTCCTAATGCCTCTCGAACGCCTGCAAAAAATCCTTGCCCACCACGGTGTCGCCTCGCGGCGTCACGCCGAAGACCTGATCGTCGCGCGGAAGGTGCAGGTAAACGGCACAACGGTTCCCAAACTCGGCACCGAACCCGAACCAGCCACCGACAACATCCGTGTCGGCGACAACCCGCCCGAACAATGCACTCTCGCCTTGCCCGGCAGGGGGTCAC
>CAYUZM010000998.1:0-2757 GCA_964449665.1 uncultured Solibacteraceae bacterium | reverse complement strand
CTTGTTCCCCCGCCCGGTTATCCTGCTCGCACTCGCCACCCTCGGCACCCCGGCCGCCGCCCAGATTGGCGTCCAGACCAGCGCCCAAACTGGCGCCCAAACCCTCGCCGCAGCACCCCCCGACGGCCTCCGCTGGGCCGGCCCCGTCCCCACCCTCCAGCTCGGCGGCGGCGACTTCACCCTTCGTCCCACCCTCCGCCTCGACGCCGAAGCCCGCCTCAAAGCAGGTGAACTCCGCGCCGTCGTCGCCACTGCCTCGCTCGAACTCGGCATCGACATCGGCACCGTCGACCTCGCCATCCAGATCGGTTCCACGCGCTCCATCGCCGTCGCCCTCCAACGCATCGGCCGCTCCGGCCACTGGGTCGGCGCGAAACCCAAGGGCATCCTCATGCCCACCACGCGCGACGAACTTGTCGAGTGCGCCGCCCTCATCCACGCCATCCGCTCCGGCGAACTCGAAGAGATTGCCATTCCCGAAAACGCCGCCGACATCCTCGCCCAACAAATCGTCGCCGAAACCGCCGCCGCCGACTGGCGCGAAGACGATCTCTTCGCCCTCGCCCAATCCGCCTACCCCTACCGCCATCTCGACCGCGCCACCTTCGAATCCGTCGTCACTATGCTCTCCGAAGGCATCGCCACCTCGCGCGGACGCAGCGGTGCCCTCCTCCATCGCGATCAGGTCAACGGCCGCGTCCGTGGCCGCCGTGGCGCGCGCCTCGCCGCCATCACCTCCGGCGGCGCCATCCCCGAAAACGCCGCCTACACCGTCCTCGCCGAACCCGAAGGCAAAACCATCGGAACCATCGACGAAGACTTCGCCGTCGAAAGCCTCGCCGGCGATGTCTTCCTGCTCGGCACCCAATCCTGGCGAATCCGCCACGTCACCCAAGGCCGCGTCTACGTCGAAGACGCCCACGGCGCCCAGCCCTCCATTCCTTTCTGGCTCGGTGAAGCGCCGGGCCGCTCCGCGCACCTCTCGGCCTCCGTCTCGCGCCTCCGCGCCAAGCTCCTCGAAAACCCACCCGCCGAATGGCTCCTCAACGAATGCGGCCTCGACGAACCCGGCGCAAGACAAGCCATCGCCTACGTGCGCGCGGGCGCATCCGCCTTGGGCGCGCTGCCCTCCACCACCACCGTCGTCGCCGAGCGTTTCTTCGACGAAGCCGGCGGCATGCAGCTCATCCTCCACGCCCCGTTCGGCTCCCGCATCAACCGCGCCTGGGGCCTCGCCCTCCGCAAACGCTTCTGCCGCACCTTCAACTTCGAACTCCAAGCCGCCGCCACCGACAACGGCATCGTCATCTCCCTCAGCGACCGCCACGCCTTCCCCCTCGAACTCGTCTTCGAGTTCCTCAAGACCAACACCGTGCGCTACGTGCTCACGCAGGCCCTCCTCGACGCCCCCATGTTCGGAACCCGCTGGCGCTGGAACGCCACCCGCTCGCTCGCCATCCTCCGCTTCCTTGGCGGCGCGAAGGTCCCCGCGCCAATTCAGAGAATGAGATCCGATGATCTTTTAGGAGCCGTCTTCCCCGACCAGGTCGCCTGCGCCGAAAATCTCACCGGACCCATCCGCATCCCCGACCACCCCCTCGTCAACGAAACCATCGACAACTGCCTCTCCGAAGCGATGGACCTCGACGGTCTCGAACGCATCCTCCGCGGCATCGAATCCGGCGCCATCCGCACCCTCGCCCTCGACACGCCCGAGCCCTCCGTCTTCAGCCACGAAATTCTCAACGCCAACCCCTACGCCTATCTCGACGACGCGCCCCTCGAAGAGCGCCGCGCCCGTGCCGTCAACCTCCGCCGCACCCTCCCCGCCGATGCCCCCGATGGCGCAGGCATCCTCGACCCCGCCGCAATCGCCCTTGTCGCCGCCGAAGTCTGGCCCGATGTCCGCAACGCCGACGAACTTCACGACGCCCTGCTGACGTTGATCCTCCTGCCGCCCACCCCCGAATGGCAGCGCCACTTCGACGAACTCCAAGCCACCGGCCGCGCATCGATCCTCATCCGCCAAAGTATGCCCTTCTGGGTAGCCACCGAAAAACGAGACCTCGCCGCAGGCACCACCGCCGAAAACACCACCGCCGAAAACACCACCGCCGAAAACACCACCGCCGAAAACACCGCGGCCATCCTGCGCGGCTGGCTCGAATCCTCCGGTCCCGTCACCGCCACGGCCCTCGCCGAACGCCTCGCCTTTCCACTCCAGGACATCGAAATCGCCCTCGCCCAACTCGAAGCCGAAGGCCAGGCCCTCCGGGGCCACTTCACGCAACCCAACGCCGACGCCGAAATCGAATGGTGCAACCGCCGCGTCCTCGCCCGCATCCACCGCACGACCATCGGAGCCCTGCGCCGCGAAATCGAACCCGTCACCGCGCTCCACTTCCACAACTTCCTCGCCCGCTGGCAACACGTCGCCCCCGGCGCGCAACTCCACGGAGCCGACGGAGTCCTCGAAATCGTCCGTCAACTACAGGGCTACGAAATCCCCGCCGCCGCATGGGAAGCGCAGATCCTCCCTCAGCGTGTAGCCAAATACGAACCCAAGCTCTTGGACGAACTCTGCCTCTCGGGCGAAGTCATGTGGGCTCGCGTCTCCACTCACCCCGCACTCGCAGACGGAGAAGGTAAACGCGTCCGCGCCCCGCGAGTCGCCCCCGTTTCACTGCTTCGCCGCGAAGCCGCCCCCTGCCCCCACGCCCCCCCCCAATCCCCCACCAAAACGCCCGCCCCCCCCCC
>CAYUZM010000997.1:0-2759 GCA_964449665.1 uncultured Solibacteraceae bacterium | reverse complement strand
CGTCGGTAGGGGAGTACGCGGCGGTGGTTGTTTGGGATTTTAGTGAGGGCGGGGCGGCATTCCAATCGGGTACGGGCGTCGATTTTCTTGGGAATGTTGGGGACGACCGCCGTGGGAGTGGCGGCGGGGCTGGTGAAGTGGCAGCCGCAGGTGTATTCGTGGGGCGAGATGACGTCGACCATCATGCAACTGGACGTGCGCGGGGCCATCGGGATCGGGCTGCTGGAGATTGTGTTCGTATTCCTGTTCGTGGACATGTTCGACAACATCGGAACGCTGCTGGGGGTCGGGCAGAAGGCGAAGTTGATGGACGAAAACGGGCGGCTGCCGCGGATCAACCGGATTCTGGTGACGGACGCGTGCGCGACGATTGGCGGTTCGATGATGGGGACGACGACGGTGGTGAGCTACATCGAGAGCGCGGCGGGAGTGGCGGCGGGAGGGCGGTCGGGCGTGGTTTCGGTGGTGTGCGGGTTGCTGTTTATCGTGGCGTTGTTTGTGACCCCGTTGATTGGGGCGGTGCCGGCGGCGGCGACGGCTCCGGCACTGGTCCTTGTGGGGGCGATGATGATGACGGCGTTGAACGGGATCGATTGGGACGATGCGATGGTGGCGGTGCCGGCGTTCTTGACGCTGCTTGCGATTCCGTTGACGTTCAGCATCGCGAATGGGCTGTCATTCGGGATCATCGCGCACGCGGTTCTCAAGCTG
The DNA here is from genome assembly GCA_964449665.1 of uncultured Solibacteraceae bacterium. Lineage (GTDB taxonomy): Bacteria > Acidobacteriota > Terriglobia > Bryobacterales > Bryobacteraceae > JAFLBB01. Next base: position 2,048 of record CAYUZM010000997.1, on the reverse strand, counting down.
GCGGTGGGGCGTGGGCGGGAGGTGGCCCCGACGGCGTATGTCCTGGCGGTGCTGTTGCTGGCGCGGTTTCTGTATTTAGGGGGGGGCGGTTTGAAGCCTCGCTTACTGTAAAAGATTGCGGCCTTCGAGATTGGGGAGTTCGAGACCGAGCAGCGCGGCGATGGTAGGGGCTACGTCGACCAAGCGTGCGCGTGCAAGGCGGGCGGGCTGAATTCCGGGGCCGTATGCTGCGAAGGAGGCGTCCATTTCAGGCGTTCCGGGGAGGTAGCCATGGGTTCCTTTGGTCGCCCCTGACGGCGTTATCCAGGGTCCGGTGGTGAGAGCGGAGGCTGCAGCATAGCCAGAGGCCATGGAGACCGAGAGGAAGGCGCCGGAGTAGGCGCGCACCGCGTCGAGATCGCTGCGGTACAGCACTTTTTCGATACCCCACTTCCCATCCTCGTAGAGACCTTCGAAGGCGCGAGTGGCGAGGGCGATGGCTTCGCGGTCATTCGGATCGCGGGCGATCAGGGCGAACGAGCCGCCGTTGGCGTGCACGCCGATGCGCCATTGGACGGGGTCGTTGGCCGGTGCTCCAAGGCCGAGGCTGGTGAGCACGGCGTTGGGCTGGAGGACTTTGGAGACGGGGCGGAAGCCGTGGTCGCTGGCAAGGATAAAGACTGTTTTATCCTCAATTCCGGCCCGTTTGACGGCGGCGCGGAGGAGACCGATGGCGGAATCGATGGCTTCGAGGGTGGGGAGGGCTTCGGGCGCGTCGGGACCGAAGGCGTGCTCTTCGTGGTCGTAATCGATTAAGTGGAGCAGGAGGAGTTCCGGCTTGCGGGTTTCGATGATATGGGCAGCCATTTGAGCGCGGGTTTTGTCGGGAAAGGGGCCGATGGGGAGTTGGCCGTACTTCTTTTCGAACTCGGCGGCGAGGCCGGGCGTGGAGGCGGCGCGAAAGAGGAGGCGGTCTTCAACGGTGCGGGGACTGCGGAACTCGGGGATGTTGAAGTCGATACCGGCGCCGACGGTGACGGGCCAGTAAACGGCGGCGGTTTTGAGTCCTCTGTCGCGTGCGGCGTGCCAAAGAGTGGGGACGGCGATAAGTTCGGAGTACCAATACCAGGCTCCGTTCAACTGGCGTTCGGGATCGAAGAGGGTATTGCCGAGGATCCCGTGGGCGGAGGGGGAGCGGCCGGTCACGAGCGTGGTGTGGCTGGGGTAGGTGACGGTGGGGTAGACGCCTGTGAGTCCTTCGGAGACCGCGCCGCGGGTGGTCATTTCGATGAGGTTGGGAGTGTTGCGTTTCAGGGAGGCGATATTGCGGAGAGTGGAGCCAGTGAGGCCGTCGAGGGAGACGACAATCACGTGGCGGTCGGTAGCCTGGAGGGCGAGGGTGAAGGCGGCGGCAAGGGCCAAGCGAAGGACGGTGTGGATCATGAAAACGGGCATGGTACCATCTTTTGCCGTGGGTGCCGATGCGGGGGCAGGAGATACGGCGACGGAACTGCTTCGCTCTTCGATTTTGTATACGCGGGGGGATGCCTTTCGCGATGCCGATGCGTTGGTGTTCCATGAGGACGGCGGGCTATTGATTGAAGCCGGCCGGGTGGCGGCATGCGGGGAGTTTGCGGCGGTTCGGGCGGGGCGGCCAGACGCGGTGGTGCGGGATTGGCGCGGCGGATATTTGCTGCCGGGGTTTGTCGATGCGCATGTGCATTATCCGCAACTGCGAGTGACGGGCGGGCTGGAGGGCGAACTGTTGGACTGGCTCCAGCGGCGCGCTTTGCCGGAAGAGGCTCGGATGGCGGATGGGGCTCATGCGGCGCGGATTGCGAATGGGTTTGTGGATGCGTTGGCGGCGCACGGGACGACCACGGCGATGGTGTTCGGTTCGCACTTTGCGGGGGCGACGGGCGAGCTGTTCGAAGCGGTGGGCCGGAAGGGGTTGCGGGTGGCAAGCGGGCTGGTGCTCTCGGACCGGAATTTGCTGCCGGAGCTGCATCAGACGGCGGAGACTTGTTATCGCGAGAGCAAGGCGCTGATTGCGCGCTACCACGAGCAGG
>CAYUZM010000996.1:0-2764 GCA_964449665.1 uncultured Solibacteraceae bacterium | reverse complement strand
CCCTGCATCGTATTCATCGACGAGTTGGACGCCATTGGCAAGTCCCGCACGTCGGGCCGGGGCATCGGGTTCAGCAACGAAGAGCGCGAGCAGACATTGAATCAACTACTCGCCGAAATGGATGGCTTCGATACCTCGGAAGGCGTCATCCTGATGGCAGCCACGAATCAGCCTGAGGTGCTGGACGCAGCGTTATTGCGTGCGGGCAGATTCGACCGCCAGGTGTTGGTGGATCGTCCCGACCTCAAGGGCCGCGAGGATATCCTGACGGTGCACGCCCGCAAGATCCACATGGCTCCCAAAGTGTCGCTGGCGGTGATTGCGGCACGCACGCCCGGAATGGCCGGCGCCGACCTCGCGAACATCGTTAACGAATCCGCCCTACTGGCCGTGCGCCGCGGCGCCTCGCAAGTGGAACCTCAAGACCTGGAGGAAGCGATCGACCGGGTGATGCTTGGTCTGGAGAAGAAGCGGCGCGTGATGACTCAGACGGAGAAGGAGCGCATCGCATTCCACGAAGCCGGACACGCACTGGTTGCGCTTTCAGTGACGCATGCCGATCCGGTGCATCGCGTGTCGATCATTCCGCGCACGATCGGCGCTCTCGGCCATACCCTGCAGTTGCCCACCGAAGAGCGCTTTCTCATGACGCAGCCGGAACTCGAAGACCAGATCGCGGTGCTCATGGGAGGCCGCGCCGCCGAGGAGCTGCACTACGAAAATGTCGTCTCAACCGGGGCGGCGAACGATCTCGACCGGGCTTCCGAACTTGCGCGCCAGATGGTGACACGCTTCGGCATGAGCGAGAAACTGGGCAACCTGACCTACGGGCGGCCGCCCTCGCCGCCGTTTCTCAAGCCGCTGTTTGGAGTCGAGGAGCGCAACTACAGCGAGGATACGGCACGAGCCATTGACGAAGAAAGCAAGCGCATCGCCGGCGCATGCCACCGGCGCGCGCAAGATATCCTCCAAAAGCGCTGCGAGGAACTCAGCAGCGTCGCGGCGGAACTTATCCGCAAGGAGACTCTGAGCCGCGAGGAGCTTCAATTGCTTCTCAAGACGCCGGCTGAGGATCACGTTTCCGCATTGTCGAACCGTGGGGCAAACGAAGAAAGCGATTGAAGCCGCGCCGGGCCATGCGGTTCCAATGACATCGAGAAGATTAGCGTTGCGATGCATTCCACGCGCAAGAAAGTTTTGCACAGTCCGCACTCAATATTGCCTCGCCGGCATCCTTACGTCATAAATGGAATACGGCGTGCACCAGATGCGATAGATCGAGGCGATCGAGATGCGGATTGCGGTACAAAGCTTGCTCGTGCTTTTGTTGCTCGGGGTGTACGTCGGGGGGCAAGACGGCAGCCGGGGCGCTAAGCAAGGAGCGCGGAAAGCCGGCGATTTCGTTGTCGAAGTGCAGCCTCAGGTAATTGCGCCTGGAGAAACGGCTGTTCTGCGTTGGTCCATCAAGGGCGCTACGAGAGTGTTGATCGAAGAAAGGTCGAAGTCGCAACGCGAACTGCGCGAAATCGGTAAGTTCGATGGAAGCGGGAGCGTTCAAGTGCGTCCGAAAGAAGACACAATCTACGTTCTAAGTTGTGAAGGTACGGCGACACTTTCGTGCGTCTCGGTCACCGTTCGTGTACGTGTGAAGGAGCGCTAAGCGTTCGAGGCGATGCTGTGCACGCGAGGGCGGATTGCTTTTTGAACGGCACAACGATCCAGCGCGCCCATCGCAGCCGGCTGCTCACAAGCCAGGATGAAATCTCTGGGACGGCGCGCGGGTTTCTCGCTCAAGTGAATGTCGCTTCTCCCGCGGCATCAGAGATGCGCTCGATCTGATCGTCGACCTCCTGGAGCTCCAAATCGATTAATTCGCGCCAGATGATTCGTTCTTCGACAAGTTTGTTCAGGAGCGCATCACGGCAACCCACACGATCCCGCTGAATCTCCTCCAGAATAGAGACGGCCGTCATAAGACGTTTGCGAGTCAGGCAACTGGCGGATTGAACCCGCAGTAGGTCGCCCGCGGAAGTACTCGGCGTGCCGCTCTTGGTCCTTCGGTTCATCATGCCAAACTACAGTGCAATCGACGTTCCAGCCATCCAGGTCCGGCGGACCAGTCTCGACTTTTAATTGATGCGCGATTTCGTCCTTTCATCGATGGCCACGGCGAAGGCTGAATCACGGCCAGCATTGGCGATCGACAACATGCCGCCCTGTAATACCCAGGCGCCGGGTTGCGCGCGTCAACTTCCGCGTGAGTGTGCAAAACATTAAGTTCACGGCTGCCCGGCGATCTGATTCCGAGCGATTTCGAGATCCTGCTGCAGGCGTTCACTGAAGGTTACGGGATAGGGAACCGACGCTCCCTCCAATGCGCGGAAGCGATCGGGAAGAGGCGCCCATTCGCGCTGGAGACATTGCCGCGACTCCGCAATCCATATAATCGACTTGAGAGCTTACGGCCTGTATGGGCTCGTCAGCTGCGACCTTTTCGTTCACGCCATGCCCGCTATTTATTCGCCTCGCTCCGCCGACACCAGCGCCGAGATGAAGAAGCGCATGCGGGATCGCGCGGAAGCGGAGATCCACAAGTTGCAGCAGCGCGCCGGCTCAAACGCCAAAGTCCAGATCGTCACCGGGGACGCGCCGGAAACCGTCTGCGCCGCCGCCAGCGACTGGAAAGCCGATCTGATGGTTATTGGCCGTGGGTTGGCGTCGGAGTTTCTCGGGCGGTTGCGCAGCCGGTCCTATTCGATCATTC